>NZ_BCBI01000031.1:0-71714 GCF_001320565.1 Pseudomonas sp. NBRC 111132 | reverse complement strand
CCCGCGCAACCTGCTGCGCCGTGGCACCGGCAGCGGTTTTGCCGAGGTCGATTTCGTCGGCATCGATGGCCGCCGCTACCGTGCCCGCTGGGAAGCCAACCGCGCCCGCGACAAAGCCAACGGCAAACTGCAACTTAGCCGCCAGAGCCTCTACGATCTCGACAGCGAGCAAGTACTGGCCAGCGCCAAGAACGAGTTCAAACCACTGGTCGAGGCCAGTCTGGGCCTGAACTTCGAGCAGTTCACCCGTGCAGTGATGCTGGCCCAGAGCGAGTTCGGCGCGTTCCTCAAGGCCGACGACAAAGAGCGCAGCGAACTGCTGGAAAAGCTCACCAACACCGCCATCTACACCCGCCTGGGCCAGCGCGCCTTCAGCAAGGCGCGTGAAGCCGGCGAGGCGCACAAAGCCCTGAATGACCGCGCCAGCCACTTGTTGCCGATGGCCGTCGAAGCCCGTACCGAGCTCGACCAACGCCTGGAGCAGGCGCAGCAACAGTTCAAGGCCGACCAAACCGGCGAGCGCCAACTTGAGCAGCAACGCAGCTGGCTGAATGAGCAACGCCAGCTGCAAGCCCAGCACGTCGAAGCCGGCACCGCACTGCAGGCCGCTGAACAGGGCTGGCAGTTGCTGGCCGAACCCCGCCTGGACTTGGTACGCCTGGAGCGCCTGGCGCCACAACGTCACCAATTTCATCGCCAACAGGCACTCAGCGCACAACTGGCGCCAGTGGCCGCGAAAATTGCCGAGCTGCAACAGCAGCAAGACGCACTGCAGGTGCGTACCCACGAGCTGGAACAGGCGCTGAACGCTGCCCGCCAAGCGCTGGCCGATCGCCAGGCCCAGCATGGCGAAAACACCCCACGCCTGCGCCAGGCCTTTGCCGCCCAGGACAACCTGGCCCGCCTGGACCAGGAGCTGGCCACCCAGCGCAGCAGCAACCAACAGGCTGAACAGCAAGTCGCTGACGGCCAGCAGCAGCTGCAGCAGTTGGAAGACAATCAGCAGCGCAGCCTGCAGCAACTGGCACAGATCGACACCGCGCTTGCCGACAGTCAGCACCTGGCGGGCCTGACCGATGCCTGGCACGCCTACTTGCCGCAACTTAAACAGGTGATGCTGATAGGCGGCCGCCTGAGCAAAGGCCGCGACGAGCTGCCCGGCCTGCAGGCCCTGGCCAGCCAGGCCAATGCGCACTTGCAGGCCGAGCGTGACGCCTACGACCTGCTGTTCCGCGAGGCCAAGGCCGAACCACAGGCCCTTGCCGAGCAGATCGACCTGCTGGGCGGCATGCTGCAGGACAACCGCAAGCAGCAGCGCGCCGTCGAGGAACTGTCGCGCCTGCACGCCCGTGAACGGGAGCTGCGCCAGCAATTGGACGCCGCGCGCGAACGGCAGCAGCAGGCCATGCAGCAGCGCCAGCAGCTGATTACCGAGGGCACCGCCGCCAAGGCCGAGCTGGAGGCCGCCGAACAGGCGCTCACCCTCACCCGCCAGTTGCTGGAGCGCCAGCGCCTGGCACGCAACACCAGCGTCGAAGAACTGCGTGGCCAATTGCGCGACGGCGAACCCTGCCCGGTATGCGGCAGCGCCGAACACCCGTTCCATCAGCCCGAAGCGCTGCTGCAGAGCCTGGGCCGCCATGACCAGGCCGAAGAAGACGCCGCCCAGAAACAGGTCGAAAGCCTCAACAGCAAACTGGTGGAGCTTCGTACCCAGCTGGGTGTGGTCAATGCTCAACTCAAGGACTACCAGCAGCAACAGCAACACCTGAGCGAACAGCTGCAGCCAATAGTGGCCCAGGTACAGGCGCACAGCCTGTGGCCTGCCCTCGCCCCGCAGGACGACATCGCCCGTAGCACCTGGCTCGACAGCCAACTGCGGCGCCTGGACGAACACATCGGCCAGGACGAGAAGCGCCAAAAAGTCCTGCTAGCCCTACAAAAAGACGCCGCCCGCCTCAACCAGCAACTGCAGGCCGCCCACGACGCCCAGCAGCAGGCCCAGCGCCACCTGGAGCAACAGCACCAGGCCCTGGCCAACGATGAGCAGCAGTTGCAGCAAGGCCTGAGCGACCTGGCCGGGGTTCTGCCCGAGGAAGCCCTCAAGGCCCTGAACGAAGACCCGGCCAATGCCTTCCTGGCCCTTGACCAGCAAATTGCCCTGCGCCGGCAACACCTGGAACAGCGCAAGGACGAACAGGAAGAACAGCAAGCCCGCCAAACCCAGCTGGACAAACTGCGCGACCAACAACAGGCGCGCGTGCAAGGCCAGCAGCAGTTGCAACAAAAGCTGGCTACCCTCGACGAGCAACGCCAGCAAGCCCAGGCCTCGCTCGGCGAGCTGCTCGGCGAACATGCCAGCGCCGAAGCCTGGCAACAGCACATGGACACCGCGCTGGAGCAAGCCCGTGCCCTTGACGCCGACACCGCCCAGCGCCTGCAGGAACTGCGCACCCAGGGCGTACAACTGGCCAGCGAGCTCAAGGCCAATGCCCAGCAGCAACAGGCGCTGACCAGCGAATGCCAGCAGTTGCAGGGCCAGATCGCCCAATGGCGCAGCGAGCACCCGGAACTGGATGACGCCGGGCTGGACCGCCTGCTGGGCATGGATGATGCCCAGGTGAATGAACTGCGCCAGCGCCTGCAAAACGCTGAAAAGGCCATCGAACAAGGCCGGGTGCTGCTGCAGGAACGTGAGCAGCGCCTGCAGCAGCACGCCGCGCAAATGACCGTGGACACCTCGGTCGAAGCCCTGGAGCAAGCCCTGACCGAGCTACGCGAGCGCCTGACCCTGCACGAGCAACAGTGCGCAGAATTGCGCGCGCTGCAGGCCGACGACCAGCGCCGGCAGCAGGCCCACCAAGCACTGGCGGCAGAAATCGATGAGGCTCGCCAGCAATGGCAACGCTGGGGTCGCCTGAATGACCTGATCGGTTCGGCTTCGGGCGACGTGTTCCGCAAGATTGCCCAAGGCTACAACCTCGACCTGCTGCTGCACCACGCCAACGCCCAGCTACGCCAGCTGGCCCGCCGCTACCGCCTCAAGCGCGGCGGCAGTGCCCTGGGCCTGCTGGTACTGGATACCGAGATGGGCGACGAACTGCGTTCGGTGCACTCGTTGTCGGGCGGGGAAACCTTCCTGGTATCGCTGGCCCTGGCCCTGGGCCTGGCGTCAATGGCCTCCAGCACCCTGCGCATCGAATCGCTGTTCATCGACGAAGGCTTCGGCAGCCTCGACCCCGAGTCGTTGCAACTTGCCATGGACGCCCTCGACGGCTTGCAGGCCCAAGGCCGCAAGGTGGCGGTGATTTCCCACGTGCAGGAAATGCACGAGCGAATCCCGGTGCAGATCCAGGTGCGGCGCCAGGGTAATGGCCTGAGTGACGTGGAGGTGTGTGGGTGATCCTCTACTCGTTCCGCCGCTGCCCCTGGGCCATGCGCGCGCGCCTGGCCCTGCGCTACGCCGGCTGCGCGGTGGAAGTACGCGAGGTGGCGATGAAGAACAAGCCGGCAGAATTGCTGGCCTTGTCGCCCAAAGGCACGGTGCCGGTGCTGAATACCGGTGCCGGAGTGCTGGAAGAGAGCCTGGACATCATGCGCTGGGCGCTGGCGCAAAATGACCCGCAGGATTGGCAACTGCAAGCAGACCCTGCGGCGGCGCAGCACGCTGAAGCCCTGATTGCGCGCAACGACACTACGTTCAAGGCGCAGGTGAACCTGTACAAGTATGCCGAGCGTTACCCGGCGTATCCCCGCGAGCATTACCGCCAACAGGCCGAAGCCTGGTTGGCGGAACTCGAAGGCCTGCTGACGGGGCGAGCCTATTTGCTGGCCGATCACCCAAGCCTCGCCGATGCCGCGTTGCTACCCCTGATGCGCCAGTTTGCCGGGGTCGAACCGCAGTGGTTCGCCGAGGCGGCTTATCCGCAAGTGCGGAGCTGGCTGGAGGGGTGGCTGGCTTCGGAGCTTTTTAAGTCGGTAATGGCCAAGTAATCAGCTTTCGACTTTACGCGGAGCCCTGTGGGAGCGGATTTATCCGCGAAGCAGGTCGCGCGGTGCATGGCAAGGGCTTCGCCCTTGTTCGCGGGTAAACCCGCTCCCACAGGGTACGCGTGAGGCTTGGCATCAGTGGTTGTGCTTGCCACTGAGGGCCGCATGGAAATTGGCACTCTGGCGCAGGTACTGCTCGGTGTAACTGTGGGTTGCAGAAGCCTTGCCGCTGCTGTCGGCATGGGCGTGCGCTGGCAGTACGACCGATGCGGAAATGGCGGATGCGGCAATGACCGGGAAGAGATTGAAGTTCATCTGGGCTGACCTCGACGGCGGTGGTTTGACAGTGGCCCGTTTGGGCCTTGGGTCAAACTTACGCCGCCGACGCCGAACGCAAAAATTCATTGCAGCAGTATCGATTATCACGCCGATCGATATCACTCGATGAACTTCAGGTCCGAAGGTGCTTCCTGCTTCAGTGTCTGCACCGTCTCCAGCAGCTTGCCACTGCGCGGATCGCGGCGCATCACCACGATCTGGTTGCTCTTCTGGTTGGCCACCAGCAGGAAGTTGTCACTGGGGTCCAGGGCAAACTCACGGGGATGATCACCTTCCACCGAGCGACGTTGCAGAAACGCCAACTGGCCATCGTCCTTGCCCACACTGAACACAACGATTTCGTTGGCCGTTCCGCGATTGCTCACGTACAGGAAGCGCCCATCCGCCGACAGGTGCAAGCCTCCCGCCGCCTTGGCCGCAGGGTCCTGCTGTTCGGCCAGCGGCAAGCGCTGGCGCTCGAGCAAGGCATCGTCCTTGACATCGAACATCACCACTTCGCCACTCATTTCCAGCGTCAGGTAGGCATGCCGGCCCTTGGCGTCAAACAGCAGGTGACGCGGCCCGCTACCTGGCGGCAAGTCCACCGAGGCCGGGATTGCCGGGCTCAACGGCTTGTCCACACTGGCACCGTCGTAGCGGTAGATGAACACCTTGTCTGCACCCAGGTCGCAGGCATACACATGCTGGCCATCGGGCGACAGCACCAGTGAATGCACGTGGGCACCGGCCTGACGCTCGGGGTTGACCCCACTTGCCTTGTGCCGGGCCTGTTGCACCACGGCCTTGAGCTTGCCGTCCTTGGCCACCGGGATCACCACCAGGCTGCCGCCGGGGTCGGGCTTGACCGCGTAGTTGGCCACAAACAGGTAACGCTGGTCACGGCTGAGGCTGGCGTGAGTCGGTTCGTCACCTTGGGTGGCCACCTGGTTGAGCGGCTTGATCTCACCCTTGGCACTGACGCTGAAACTACTGGCATGCCCACCCTGGGTTTCATTGACCGCGAACAGCAGGCGCTGGTCGGCCGACAGCACCAGCCATGAAGGGCTGACGCTCTTCACCACTTGTTGCGGTGTGGGGTCGATGTGGCCGGCCTTTTCATCGAACTGGTAGCGGTAGATACCCTGGCTGGCGCCATCGGTGTAGCTGCCCACCAGCAAGGTGGCGGCGTGGGCATTGATTGTCAGGCTCATCAGGCTAGCGGTCAGCAGGCTCGTCCAGGTCCGGTTCATCTTGGTCTTCATCCGGGGCGCGAAAGGCACTCATACAGACTAGCCGATGCGCGCCGTTGGCATCGTTGAGTTGCCACTCATCGCCGGTGGCAACGGCGCCGGCGACTTGCTCGGGGGTGAATGACCAGCGGCGCAGTTGGCGGCCGTCCATGCATTCGATGGTAAGGCCGGACTCATCGGCGGTGAAGTCGAAGGCGTGCAGGCCGTCGATGAGGAGCATGTCGCAGGACTGCAGGGCGTTGGCGAGGGGGGACATGGGGGTACCTGTGGAAGAAGTGACGGCATTATAACCTGGGGCCGCAAAGCGGCCCCCTGCCATTTAATGGGCGAAAATCGACCCACCCTCCTTGCCCACCATTTTTTCAGGCTTGATGAGGAACCGCGCCAGGGCCGGCAGCAGCCACAGCGCGCCAAACATGTTCCACAGCAGCATGAAGGTCAGCATCAAGCCCATGTCCGCCTGGAATTTGATCGCCGAGAAAATCCAGGTGCACACGCCGATGGCCAGGCACAAACCGGTGAACAACACCGCTTTACCGGTCGAACGCAGGGTCTGGTAGTACGCTTCCTGCAACGGCAAGCCGGCGCGCAGGAAGCTTTCCAGGCGGCTGTAGATGTAGATACCGTAGTCCACGCCAATTCCCACACCCAGCGCCACCACCGGCAAGGTCGCCACCTTCACCCCGATGCCCATGTAGGCCATCAGTGCGTTGCCCAACACCGACGTCAGCACCAGCGGCAGCACGATGCACAGCGTGGCGGCGAACGAGCGGAAGGTGATCAGACACATCACTGCCACGCAGATGTACACCAGGATCAGGATGGTCAACTCGGCTGACTTGATCACTTCGTTGGTCGCAGCCTCGATCCCGGCGTTGCCCGCTGCCAGCAAGAATTGCAGGCCCTCCTTGTTGTGGCTGTCGGCAAACGCCTTGGCCACGGCGGTAACCCGCTCCAGGGTTTCAGCCTTGTGGTCGTTGAGGAACACCAGCACGGGTGCCAGTGAGCAGTCGCCGTTGTACAGGCCGTCGGCACGAGCAATGGAGTTGTTGAGGATGTCCGGGTTACGCGACAGGGTTTCCCATTTCAGGCTGCCCTCGTTCATGCCCTTGATCACCTGCTTGGACACGGTCACCAGGGAAATAGCCGACTGCACGCCCGGCGTGTTCTGCATGGTCCACATCAGCTCGTCGATCGGTGCCATGGTCGAGTGGACAGAGCACTTCTCCGACGGGGTCTTGACCATGATCACCAGCACGTCGGAGCTGGTCGAGTAGTTGCTGATGATGAAGTTGTTGTCCTGGTTGTAGCGTGAGTCAGGGCGCAACTCCGGCGCGCCCTGGTCGAGGTCGCCGATCTTCAGGTTCTGGCTGTACCACAGGCCACCGGCGAAGGCGACCAGTGCCAACAGCACCGAAACCGGCGCCACCTTGGCACTGGCAAAGTTCGACAACAGCCGCCAGAACGGGTGCTCGCGCGTCGCGTCCTTCTTGCTGCGCTCGATGGCCTTCTTGCTGATGCCAACGTAGGAAATGGCCACCGGCAACAGGATCAGGTTGGTGAACACGATCACCGCCACGCCAATGGAGGCGCCGATGGCCAGCTCGCGAATCACCCCGATGTCGATGATCAGCAAGGTGATGAAGCCCACCGCGTCGGCAAGGATAGCGATCATCCCCGGCAGGAACAGCTGGCGGAAGGTACGCCGTGCCGCGGTCAGGGCGTTGTCGGCGTCACTCGACTGCAAGGCAATACCGTTGATCTTCTGCACCCCGTGGGAAATACCAATGGCGAAGATCAGGAACGGCACCAGCATCGAGTACGGGTCCAGGCCAAAGCCCACCGCATGCATCAGCCCCAGCTGCCAGACCACCGCCACCAGGGTGGTGATGAGCACGGCGATGGTGCTGCGGATACACCAGGTGAACCAGTACAGCAGTACCCAGGTGATGGCCAGCGCGACGCCGAAGAACATCGCCACCATCACCAGGCCATCGATCAGGTCACCGACCTTCTTGGCGAAGCCGACGATGTGAATTTTCACATTGGGGTTTTGTGCCTGGAACTTGTCGCGGACCTTCTCTTCAAGCAGGTGCGAGAACTGTTGGTAGTCCAGTTTCACCTGTTTGCCTGGGTCTTGCGGGTCGGGATAGCTTTCCAGCAGCGGTACATCGACGATGCTGGACTTGAAGTTGTTGCCCACCAGGCGCCCCACCTGGCCGGACTTGAGCACGTTGTCACGCAGGGTGTCGAGGCTGTCCTGCGAGCCGTTGTAGGTGTTGGGGATTACCTCGCCACCGGAGAAGCCCTCTTCGGTGACCTCGCTCCAGCGCACACTGGGGCTCCACAGCGACTTCAGCCCGGCACGGTCGACACCGGGGATGTAGAACACTTCGTCATGGACCTGGCGCAGGGTCTCCATGTAGTCCTTGTCGAAGATATCGCCGTTCACCGCCTCCACCGAGATGCGCACGGTGTTGCCCAGGTTGGCCAGGTCGTTGCGGTGCTCCATCATCTGCTCGATGAACGGGTGCTGCAGCGGGATCATCTTCTCGAAGCTGGTGGACGGGCGAATCTGCGTGGCCTGCCAGAACAGGAAAATGCTGACCAGCACGCACAGGGCGATGACCACGGGGCGATTGTTGAAGATCAGGCGTTCAAGCAGCGTGGCCTTGTCCTGGTGATGCGGGTGCATGGTAATGCTCTCCCTGCTGGTCATCGGCTCACCCCCTCGGCGCCCTGGGCATCAGCCAGGTGTACGCCACCCTGCCCCACCAACAGCAGGCCGCCGTTGGCCAAGCCACTGACGCCGGCCAGGGCGATGCGGTCGGCACGGTTGTACACGCGGAAGGTTTGCCCATCATCGGTGCTGCGCAACACACTGCCGCCATTGCCGACCAGCACCAGGCTGCCATCATCGACAAGCGTAGCGCCTGCCAGGCCGAATTCGAGGTTACCGCGTGCGGCCTTGAGTTCGATCGGCTGCCAGCTGTCACCGAAGTCGCTGGAGCGGAACAGGTTGCCGCGCAGGCCGTAGGCCAGCAGTGTTTGCGGTTTGGCGGTACCGATCACGCCGAACAGCGAGCCCTCGTAGGGGCCCTGTACCTTGGCCCACGTCTGGCCGTTGTCGGCGGAGCGGAACATGCCGCCCTGCTCGCCGACGATGAACAGGCCGGCTTCGCGCACCCGAGCGATGCCGTTCAGGTGCAACTGGTCGGGGTTGTCCAGCCGCTCGGCCACGTCTTGCCAGTGCTGGCCACCGTCGGTGGTTTCCAGCAAGGCGCCGTAGGCCCCCACGGCAAAGCCGTGCTGGGCGTCGAGGAAGGTGACATCGAGCAAGGGGGCTTCACGGGCGAGGTCTTCGTATTGCTTGCTCCAGGTCGCGCCGCCGTCGCTGCTGGCGAGGATCTGCGCGTCATGGCCGACTGCCCAACCACGCTTGTCGTCGAGGAAGTACACCGCCGTGAGCAGTTGCCGGGTCGGTACACGGGCTTGGGTCCAGGTGCTGCCCTGGTCATCGGAGAACAGGATATGGCCACGATCACCCACCACCACCAGGCGCTTGCCAGCATGGGTGGCGCCGATCAACAGGCTTTGGCTGGCCTTGGCCGATTCGGTGGAATATTCGTCGGCCCCGGCGGCCTGGGCACTGTCGGCCCACACCCCCAATGCCAGTGCCAGCACTGCGCTGGCCGCCCATGGCCAGGTACCACGCCTGGCTGGCGCCTGTAGCTGTTCCCTCATGACTGCCCCCTGTTGTGTTCTTGTTGGTGGGTCAATGCATTGCAGGTACTGCGAAAAGCCTGATCTAGAGGCCTGCAATAGCTTGAGGGGATCGTAGCGGGGATGTTTGCGGGAATACAACGGGCGGGGTGTTATGTTTTGTTATCCGGGAATGCCGGGGGCTGCTGCGCAGCCCCCTTGGCCCTTAAGCCAGGCTCTTGCTCACAACCTCGTACACATCACTGGACAGCTCACCAGAAGCGAGAATCCGCTCCAGCTCACCTTTCATCAGGGCCTGGCGCGCCTCGTCATACTTGCGCCAGCGGGTCAGCGGCGCCAGTTGGCGCGAAGCAATCTGCGGGTTCAGTGCATTCAGCTCGATCACCAGGTCCGCCAGGAAGCGATACCCCGAGCCATCGGCCGCATGGAAGTTGACCAGGTTCTGACCGGCAAAAGCACCGATCAGCGCACGCACCTTGTTCGGGTTCTTCAAGGTGAACGCCGGGTGCTGCATCAGCGCCTTGACCCGCGCCAGCCCGCCCGGCAAGGCGCTTGCCGCCTGCACGCTGAACCACTGGTCCATGACCAGCGGGTTGTCCTTGAAGTGCTCGGCAAAGGCTTCCAGCGCCTTGGCACGCTCGGCTTCGAACGGCGAGTTGACCAATACTGCCAGCGCGGTCAGGCGCTCGGTCATGTTGTCGCAGTGCTCGAACTGCTCCTGGGTCGCTTCCAGCACCTGCGGCTTGCCGCTCTGCATCAAGTACGACAGGGCGATGTTCTGCAAGCTGCGGCGGGCAAAGTGCTCGGCAGACGCCACATAGGCGGTGCTGCGCGACACTTCTCGGTTGGCCTGATAGCGCGCCCACAGGGCGTCGAACAGTTGCTCGGCGATCTGCTGGCGGGCGAATTCGCGGGCGGCGTGGATGGCGTCCACATCGGCCACCTGGCTGATCTCGGTGAGGTAGGCCTCACCCGGCAGCGAGAGCATTTCGGCAACCATGGCCGGGTCCAGCGACTCGTTGCCGAGCACGGTGTCCAGGGCGGTGATCAGGCGCTGGTCGAGCTTCAGCGCTTCGCCGCGCTGATGCTGGCCGATCAGCTCCTGCAACACCTGCACCGACAACTGCTGGCCCGCTTCCCAGCGGTTGAAGCCGTCGCTGTCGTGCTGCATCAGGAACATCAGCTGGTCGCGGTCGTAGGGGAAGCTCAGCTTCACCGGGGCGCTGAAGCCACGCAGCAGCGATGGCAGCGGTTTGGCCTGGATGCGCTGGAAGGTGAAAGTCTGCTCGGCTTCGGTCACCGACAGCACGCGGCTGGTGCCCTGCGCCGTCGCTTCACCGGCCAGTTGCAGCGGCAGGTCGTTGCCTGCGGCGTCCAGCAGGCCCAGCTCCACCGGGATCACGAACGGCAGTTTTTCAGCCTTGTCCGGGGTTTGCGGGCAACTCTGGCGGAACGTCAGGCTGTAGGTCTGCGCAGCGGCGTCATAAGCTTCGCTGACCTCCAGGCGCGGGGTGCCGGCCTGGCTGTACCAGCGTTTGAACTGGGTGAAATCGACGCCGTTGGCATCCTCCATGGCCTTGATGAAGTCGTCGGTGGTCACCGCCTGGCCATCATGGCGTTCGAAGTACAGGTCGCTGCCCTTGCGGAAGCCTTCGGCACCCAGCAAGGTTCGCACCATGCGCACCACTTCGGCGCCCTTCTCGTACACGGTCAGGGTGTAGAAGTTGGAAATTTCGATGAAGCTGTCCGGGCGCACCGGGTGGGCCATGGGGCCGGCGTCTTCGGCGAACTGGTGGGTGCGCAGGTAGGCGACGTCTTCGATGCGCTTGACCGTGCGCGAGTTCATGTCGGCGCTGAACTCGGCATCGCGGAATACCGTGAAGCCTTCTTTGAGCGACAGCTGGAACCAGTCACGGCAAGTGACACGGTTGCCCGACCAGTTGTGGAAGTACTCGTGGGCGACCACGCCTTCGACGCGCTGGTGCGCGGCATCGGTGGCGGTCTCGGCACGGGCCAGCACACAGCTGGAGTTGAAGATGTTCAGGCCCTTGTTTTCCATGGCGCCCATATTGAAGTCGTTTACCGCGACGATCATGAAGATGTCCAGGTCGTATTCACGGCCATAGACTTCTTCGTCCCAACGCATGGACTTCTTCAGGCTGACCATGGCGTGGTCGCACTTGTCGATGTTCTCGGGTTCAACATAGATGCGCAGGATCACGTCACGGCCGGACTGGCGGGTGAAGGTGTCCTCTACGCACCACAGGTCGCCGGCCACCAGGGCGAACAGGTACGCCGGCTTCATGAACGGGTCTTCCCAGGTCGCCCAGTGGCGGCCGTCTTCGGCCGGCCCGCTGCCGATCGGGTTGCCGTTCGACAGCAATACCGGGTAGCGATGCTGCTCGGCGATCACCGTGGTGGTGAACGTGCTCATCACGTCCGGGCGGTCGAGGTAGTAGGTGATCTTGCGGAAGCCCTCGGCCTCGCACTGGGTGCAGAACATCTTGCCCGACTTGTACAGGCCTTCCAGCGCGGTGTTGCTCTCGGGGTGGATCTTCACGCTGGTGTCGAGGGTGAACCGCTCGGCCTTGGGGTGCAGCGTCAGGCTGTCGGCTTCAAGCTGGTAGTCGCCCGCCTGCAGTTCCAGGTCGTCCAGCGAGGCCCGCAGCAATTCCAGCTGCTGACCGTCGAGCACCAGTGGCGGCAGGCCGGCACCGCGTGCCGGGTTGCGGCGCATGACCAGTTGCGCGTGAACCAGGGTGTGGTCCTCGAACAGCTCGAAGGTCAGGTGCGTCTCGTCGATCAGGTACTCGGGCGCCTGGTAATCCTTGAGGTAGATCACTTGCGGTTGTTCGGTACGCATGTGCAGGTCCTTTTTACTGGAGCACGGCCAACTGGTAGGCCGTGTACTTGCGAATGTTGATCACACCGGTGTCGAAGATCAGGTACTGGCCCTTGATGCCCAGCAGCGTGCCTTCGGCCACCGGGTCCTTGTCGAGGTTGAAGCTGACGATCTTTTTCGGGTAGGCCTCGACCGGGTACTTCATCTGCACCACTTCGGCATCGGGCAGCGGCTGGATCGCTTGCAGGCCAAAGCGCCCCTGCAGCTCGCGCAGGCCGTCGGCGCAGGCATCGAAGATCTGCTCGCGGATGGCCGGCAGGTCGAGCACCTCGGCGTCGCCCTTGAGCAGCGCACGCCAGTTGGTGCGGTCCGGCACCTGACTGCGCAGCACGTCTTCGACCAGGCCCGACTGCTGACGAGTAGCCACGCGCATGATCGGCAGGGCCTGGCTGGCACCCTGGTCGAGCCAACGGGTGGGCAACTGGGTGGCGCGGGTGATGCCGACCTTGATCCCCGAAGAGTTGGCCAGGTAGACCACGTGGTCGGTCATGCAGAACTGTTCACCCCACGACGGTTCGCGGCAGGTGCCGGCGTCGTAGTGGCATTTTTCCGGGGCCATGATGCACACATCGCACTGGGCCAGCTTGGTCATGCAGGGGTAGCAGTAACCCTGGCTGAAGCTGGTCTTGGTGCGCTTGCCGCAATGGCTGCAGTGAATGGCGCCGAGGTATTCCAGGCGCAGACGCTGGCCGATCAGCGGGTTGACCGGCACCTGTGTGTCATCCAGGCGGAAGCTGTACTGCACCACCGGCGCCTGCAGGCTTACCGCCATTTTGCTCAACGAGCCACGAGCGAGTTCGATCAATGTACCGAGTCCGACTTGAACAGAATGTTGGCGATCGGCGCGGACTTCGATGCGCATTCCTGCGGGCCCATGTAGCCGGTACGCTGGTCTTCAGGCAGGTTTTTCATTTCCCAGGCGATGACCGCCTGCAGCGACAGCTCTTTCTGCTCGGCAGTGAGCTTGCGGCCATCCGACCATTTGCCAATTTCCACGGCCAGTTTCAGGCTCTCGTAGATTTCCGGGGTGATGTTTTCAATCATTTGCGCGAAAGTGGACATACAGTCTCCTGATTCAAGCCGACAGTTTACGCCGGGCCAGCGCCCCACCCAAGAGCCCGGTCAGGCATCCGATGAGCAGCCCGCCGACGTGGGCGGCATTGGCGATCTGGCCAAGGCCGAGGGTGCCGACCACACCGGTCAGGCACACCACCAGCCAGATCAGCATCATCACCAGCACACCCTTGGGCAGGTTGAAGTAACGGTTGGGCGCCAGCCACTGGAACAGCCACACATGCCCGAGCAGGCCGTACAGCACGCCGGACAGGCCGCCAAACAGGCTTGGCCCGCTGGTGTAGTGCTGGGCCAGGTTGGAAACCAGGCTGAACAACAGGGTCAGGCCCAGCAGCATCCAGGGCCCTTGGCGCAGCTCGATGCGCTTGCCCAGCTCCCAGTACCACAGGCTGTTCATGGCCAGGTGCAGCACGCCGAAATGCAGCAGCATGGGCGATACCAGGCGCCACCACTGGCCTTCGTCCAGGCTTTGCGCCAGCGAGCTGAAGTACAGGTAGTCGCCCTGGACGCGGAAGTCGAGGAAAGTGAACCAGCTGATGGTGGTGAAGTTGTCACCCAGGCTGGTGAGGCCGGCGACAATGAAGCACAGCAGCAGAGTGAGGGTGGTGACCTTGCAGGCTTTGGCTTGTTCTACCAGGGAGGGTTGTGCGGGGCTATTCGCGGGCAGGCCCGCTCCCACAGGGGCCTGTGCAAGTTCGAGGTCGGCGTTGCCGTCGGGGTAGCGCTGGTACAGCTGTAGCACGTCTTGGGCCAGGGTATCGGGGGCCCAGAGGACCTGGGCATCGCCCTCCTCGCTGACCCGGTGTGGCACCTGCAGGCGCTGCAGCAGGTGAACGAAGCCGCTGAGGTCGACCGACAGCGGCAGGCGCATCACTTCGATAATGTTCATTGGTTGGCCTGTGGGCGGTCGACGTCGACCCAGACGAACTTGTGCGGGTCGATGCGGGTTTCATCATCCAGCCGGTAGGCGGCCAGCTTGCCGTAGAGCACGGCGCTGTAGTCCAGGCAGGCCAGGTTGGCGCGGATCGGCGCCGGGCGGCCGCTGCGCCAGTAATGGCCAACGAACAGCAGCGGCTCGTCTTCGTCATAGCGCAGCAAGGCGTTCTTCTGGCTGTGGCTGAGCGGGGTACTGGCCACCTCCGCGGGCAGGGCATCGGGCTGGAACACGATGTCGCCATAGGTTTGCGGGTCTTCTTCCCAGAACTTGGTGCGGAAGAACGCCCGGGTCAGGCCATCACCGCCAGTCAGGGTCAAGCCGTCCGGCAGGCGCATGTCGGTACCGCGCAACAGGCGGTTGCACACGGTGTCGGCAAAACTGCCGCTGACCGCCGAAGCCTGGATGAAATGTTCATCGATGCGCCCGTCGGGGTATTGCTGGCGCAACGGCTCGATCAGGCGCGGGTCCCAGCAGGCGTGCACCAGGCGGAAACGCCCAGCGTCAACGAACAGCGGCAGTTGGTAGAACCAGTTGACGAAGTCGTGCCAGTCGCCGGGGTGGTGGGCGAACTGGGTCAGGGTTTCATCGATCAGCCGGGCATGGCGTGGCGTGTGTTCACGTACATAGGCCTTGCCGCTGCCGGGCAGCGCCGGGGTCACCCAGCCCAGGGCGTTGTACTCGTGGTTGCCCATGATGCAGAACGCCTGGCCGGCTTCGACCATGTCGTGGACGATGTGCAGCGCCTCGCGGATACGCGGCCCACGGTCGACGATATCACCGAGGAACAACGCCTGGCGTCGCGGGTGGCGCCACACGCCGGCCACGCGCTTGTATCCGAGAGTGTCGAGCAGGCGTTCAAGGGTCAGCGCACAGCCGTGCACGTCACCGATGATGTCGAAACTTCGCGCCGGATCGAACATCAGTCGTCCCTGCTCCCCAGGCGGCTGCCCCACCCCAGCTTGGTGCGGCAGACCTCGTAGTAATTGTGGTCCAACGGGTGGATCAGGCGCAGTTTCTGCGGTTTCTTGCTCACCGTGATGGTGTCGCCGGGGGCGCAGGTGAAGTGGTTCTGGCCGTCACAGGACACCTGCGGGTAGATCTGCAGGTCCTTGGAGACCACGATCTTCAGCTCGCTGTTGCCATCGACCACGATCGGCCGCCCCGACAGGGTGTGCGGGTACATCGGCACGATCACGATAGCGTCGAGCTTGGGGTGCATGATCGGCCCACCGGCCGACAGCGCATAGGCGGTGGAGCCGGTGGGGGTGGCGACGATCAGGCCGTCGGCCTTTTGGCTGCAGACGAACTGGCCGTCGATGTAGATCTCGAACTCGATCATGCGCGTGGACTTGCCGGGGTGCAGCACCACGTCGTTCAGCGCATCACCCTGGCCGATGGCTTCGTGGTGGCGGCGCACCTCGGCCTGCAGCAGGAAGCGGTTTTCTACCAGGTAGTGGCCATCGAGCACCTGGGCGACCTTCTCTTCCAGCTCGTCGGGGCGGATGTCGGTGAGGAAGCCCAGGTTGCCACGGTTGATGCCCAGCACCGGAATGTTGTGCCGGGCCAGGGCACGGGCAGCGCCCAGCAGGCTGCCGTCGCCGCCGACCACGATGACCAGGTCGCAGACCTCGCCCAGCAGCTTGCGGGTGGAGGTTTGCAGGCCATGGCCAGGCAGCACTTCGGCGATGGTGTCCTCGAGGATCACGTGCAGGTGGCGATCGAGGAGGAATTTTTTCAGTCGGCGAATGGTGTCGAGCACCTGCGAGCTGCCAAGGCGACCGATGATACCGATATTGCGAAATTGCTCCATGGGGCTCCTGCGAGGCTCTGCGGCGGGTGACGATGCGCCGATTATGGGCGAAAGCACCGGGCAGCGGCAAACCGGCTATGCTCGCAGGATGACGCCATTCACCTTGCTCCAAGACCTGCCCCGACAATTGCAGCGCCCCGCCGTGCGCGATTTGGCCTGGGCCCTGCTGTCGCCGCCACTGCTCAGCGCCCCGCCCTGCCCCCAGCGCCACCCGCTGGCAGGCAGCCTGTGGGCGCAGCAGCCACAACGCCTTGAACAGTGGTTGCGCGGGCTGGATGACGACGACCGCCCGTTGCGCGAATGGCTGGCGAAACTGGGCAGCCGGCGCCTGGGGCATTACTACGAACGCCTGTGGCAATTCGCCCTGGGCCAGGCGCCGGGCATCGAACTACTGGCGGCCAACCTGGCGATTCGCGACGGCGGGCGCACCTTGGGCGAGCTGGACGTGGTACTGCGCGACGGCGACGGCGTACACCACCTGGAACTGGCGATCAAGCTGTACCTGGGCCCTGAAGGCGGCGGGCTCAACCCGCACACCTGGCTGGGCCCAGGCTGCCATGACCGGTTGGGGACCAAGCTTGCGCACCTGGCCGGGCACCAGTTGCCCATGTCCAAGGGCGCGCACAGCCGCGAGCTGTTGGCCACGCTGGGGGTTGAGCAGGTGCAGGCCCATGTATGGCTGGGCGGCTATCTGTTCTATCCGTTGCCTGGGCATGCCGAGCCACCCGCTGGGGCCAACCCGCAGCACTTGCGCGGGCGCTGGGTGCGACGGCGGGACTGGGAGATGGCAGAGGGTGAGCATTGGCAGCCGCTGCAGCGGCATGCCTGGCTGGCACCGGCGCGGGTCGAAGCAGGCGAATGCTGGACGGTGGAGCAATTTGCGGCATGGTTGCATGTGCTGGAGCGGCAAGCGCCGGCACAGTTGCTGGTGAGGTTGGAGCAGGCGGGTGATGGCGCATGGCAGGAGGTGGAGCGGGTGTTTCTGGTGGCTGACAATTGGCCATTTTTACCCGAGGCATGATGTCGCCCGTTAAAAAGGCCGGTGCAGGCAACACAATTTTCACAGACCCAGCGCAAAGATTTGTTCCCGGTAACCTTTACAGTGGTACCTGAGCGCCAGCAAGAGCGCCATTCCGACCTGATGACGAGGACCGATCATGGTTTCATCCACCCCCGCGACCCATTACGCACGCCTGTCCATCGCCCTGCATTGGCTGATGCTGGTACTGCTGGCCGCTGTCTACGCCCTTATCGAACTGCGTGGCCTGTTCCCCAAGGACAGCGCCGAACGCAACCTGATGAAGGACCTGCACTTCATGCTCGGGCTCAGCGTATTCGTACTGGTCTGGCTGCGCCTGGCCATGCGCCTGAGCCGCCCGACCCCGCCCATCGTGCCCAAGCCGCCAGCCTGGCAAACCGGCCTTGCACACCTGATGCATTTGGCGCTTTACCTGCTGATGATCGGCCTGCCGCTGGCCGGCTGGCTGATCCTCAGCGCCGCCGACAAACCGGTGCCGTTCTTCGGCCTGGAACTGCCGCACCTGATCGGCCCGAACCCGGACCAGGCCAAGTTCATCAAGGGCTGGCATGAACGTATCGGCAGCTGGGGCTACTGGCTGATCGGCCTGCACGCACTGGCCGGGCTGTACCACCACTATGTGCAGCGCGACAACACACTGTTGCGCATGCTGCCCTACAAGTAACCGCGCCGGCCCTGCAGGCCACCTGTGTGGACGAAGATCAGGCGGCTGCCGGGCGTGAACAGCCCGGCAGCGACCTGATTACGCAGGGCCAGCAGGGCCTTGCCGGTGTAGAGCGCTTCGAACGGCACCCCAGTGTGTTGCTCGCACTCAGCAATGAAGGCCAGCAGTTCATCGTCGAACTTGCCGAAACCACCACGGCAGGCGTCGTGTAGCTGGTAACCAAGCGTGCCGGCCAATGCAGCTACCGTCTCCGGCACACCATGAGCCCTGGGCACGGCAAGTGCGCCATGTACCGCATGTGCCCCCGCCTCGGCCAGCACCAGGCCGGCCAAGGTAGTACCCGTTCCAGCAGCCAGCCACCAGGCGTCGTAGCCCGACCACCCCAGCGTCGCGATTTGCGCGTGCGCCTGCTGCATGATCAGCGCGCAGCCCTGCGCGCCAGCTTGCCCGCCACCGCCTTCGGGGATGCAGTGCCAGCCTGGGTAACGTGCCTGCCAGGGGCCCCAGAAACCGGGCTCGTTGCGTGCGCGGTAGCCGCCATAGCCCAACCAGTGCAGCGCCATGCCCAGCGCCTGCAGGTCACGCACGGTTGGCGTGTCCTGGGCGTGACCGCGCAGCAGGCCGACAGTGGCGAAGCCGAAGCGTTTGCCAGCGGCGGCCAGGGCGTGCAGGTGGTTGGAATGGTTACCGCCTAGGCTGATCAGCCCGGGGGCGTTATCGGCACTGGCCTGATCCAGGTGATGGCGTAGCTTGAACCACTTGTTGCCGCTGATCAGCGGGTCGATCAGGTCCAGACGCAGGATGGCGGCTTCGACCTGTGCGGTTGCCAGCCAAGGCAGATCCAGGCGTTGCAGGGGGGCTTGAGGAAGGTCGAATACAGGCATGGCCGCAGTTTACAGGGATGGACGAAGCGAAAGGTTACGCGATCCTTGTGCGAGCGGCCTTGGTCGCGAAAGGGCCGCGAAGCGGCCCCTGCCCATTCAAAGCTCAGCCGCTAATCGCGACCCCTGGTTGATCGCCCGCTTGGCGTCCAGCTCGGCC
Organism: Pseudomonas sp. NBRC 111132; assembly: GCF_001320565.1. Classification (NCBI taxonomy): domain Bacteria; kingdom Pseudomonadati; phylum Pseudomonadota; class Gammaproteobacteria; order Pseudomonadales; family Pseudomonadaceae; genus Pseudomonas; species Pseudomonas sp. NBRC 111132. The sequence goes on along the minus strand of NZ_BCBI01000031.1, from coordinate 52,966 downwards.
GCCACATCCGCGCCACCAATCAGGTGCACCGACTGCCCCGCCGCCACCAGCCCGTCCTGCAACTCGCGCAGCGGTTCCTGCCCGGCGCAGATCACCACGTTGTCCACCGGCAACACCTGCGGCTCGCCGTCCGCCACGCGAATGTGCAAACCGGCATCGTCGATACCCAGGTACTCGACGCTGTTGAGCATCTGCACCCGCTTGTTCTTCAACCCGGTGCGGTGAATCCAGCCGGTCGTCTTGCCCAGGCCATCACCCACCTTGGACTTCTTGCGCTGCAACAGGTAAACCTGCCGTACCGGGGCATGCGGCTCGGCCTTGATCCCGGCCACCCCACCGCGTGCCTCAAGATGGGTATCGATGCCCCACTCTTTCCAGAATGCGTCACGGTCCTGGCTGGAGGCCACGCCCTGGTGCACCAGGTACTCGGACACATCAAAGCCAATGCCTCCCGCGCCAATCACCGCGACAGCCTTGCCCACCGGCTTGCGCTCGAGCAACACATCCAGGTAGCTGAGCACCTTGGCATGCTCCACACCCGGAATGGCTGGGGTACGCGGGGCGATACCGGTGGCCAGGATAATTTCATCAAAGCCACCCTCCACCAGTGCCTGCACATCGACGCGAGTATTCAGGCGCAGCTCCACGCCTGTGCTTTTGACCTTGTTGCGGAAGTAACGCAGCGTTTCAAAGAATTCTTCTTTGCCCGGCACCCGCTTGGCCACGTTGAACTGGCCACCGATTTCGCTGGCGGCGTCAAACAGGGTCACGGCATGGCCCCGCTCGGCCGCCACGGTGGCCGCCGCCAGGCCTGCCGGCCCGGCGCCAACCACGGCGATACGCTTCACCGCGCGCACAGGCAAGTAGTTGAGTTCGGTTTCGTGGCAGGCACGCGGGTTGACCAGGCAACTGGTCAGCTTGCCGCCAAAGGTGTGGTCCAGGCAGGCCTGGTTGCAGCCAATGCAGGTGTTGATTTCGTCGGCTCGGCCAGCGGCGGCCTTGTTGACGAAATCCGGGTCGGCGAGGAACGGTCGAGCCATCGAGACCATGTCGGCATCCCCCTCGGCCAGCACCGCCTCGGCCACTTCCGGGGTATTGATGCGGTTGGTGGTGATCAGCGGAATGTTCACCACACCGCGCAGTTTGGCGGTGACTTTGCTGAACGCCGCACGCGGCACCTTGGTGGCGATGGTCGGGATACGCGCTTCGTGCCAGCCGATGCCGGTGTTGATCAGGGTCGCACCGGCCTGCTCGATAGCCTTGGCCAGCAGTTCGATTTCGTCCCAGGTGCTGCCACCCTCGACCAGATCGAGCATCGACAGGCGGAAGATGATGATGAAGTTCGGCCCTACCGCACCACGCACCCGGCTGACGATTTCCACGGCCAGGCGCATGCGGTTTTCATAGCTGCCGCCCCAGCGATCGGTGCGGTGGTTGGTGTGGGCGGCGAGGAACTGGTTGATGAAGTAGCCTTCCGACCCCATGATCTCGACACCGTCGTAACCGGCGCGCTGGGCCAACGCCGCACAATTGACGAAGTCGGCAATCTGTTTCTCGATGCCCGCCTCGTCCAGCTCCTTGGGCTTGAACGGGTTGATCGGCGCCTGGATCGCGCTAGGCGCCACTTGCCGTGGGCTGTAGGCATAGCGCCCGGCATGCAGGATCTGCAGGCAGACCTTGCCACCGGCGGCGTGCACCGCCTCGGTGACGATGCGGTGCTTGTCAGCCTCTTCCTCGGTGCTGAGCTTGGCCGCGCCGGAATACACCCCGCCTTCATCATTAGGCGCGATGCCGCCAGTGACCATCAAGCCAACGCCACCCCGGGCGCGCTCGGCAAAGTACGCGGCCATGCGCTCGAAACCACCGGGGCGTTCTTCGAGGCCGGTGTGCATCGACCCCATCAGGGTACGGTTGCGCAAGGTGGTAAAGCCTAGGTCCAGCGGAGCAAGCAGGTGCGGGTAGCGGTCGGCGGCCATGGAAAGGTCCCCTGGTGGCGTGATCACGGTATGCGGGCACCTCACTGGTCGGCGGGGCCCGTCGTTTGTCTGTCAGCGACATTAAACAGCCGTTTGAATTGGCTCAATGATCGAAACTGACAAGTTATTGATCCTGGCATACAGCGCGACTAACCTAGGGGACCCTCACTGTCCAAGGTGCCGTACTGCTTCATGCGAAAACTCCTGGCAAGCGCCCTGGCGCTGGTGATGATCGCCGCGCTTTGCGGCTACGGTTTCTGGACTCAACAGCGCCCGGAAGGCCACTACCTGTCCGACCTGCGCATCGAGTTGGCACTCAACCATGGCGTGCCGGGCGAGCATGGCAACCTGCTCGGTGTGGAGCCGCTGCTTTACCCAGGCGACTACCAGAACCTGCAACGCCTGCACCGCAAGCTCGCCGCTTACCTGGAGCAAGCCCGAGCCCAAGGGCTGGTGGGCCCACGCACGGTGGTGGTGCTGCCAGAGCACATCGGTACCTGGTTGTGGGCGCGCGGTGAGAAAAACGAGCTGTACCAGGTCACTCAGAGCCGCGAGGCTCAACAATGGCTGGAGCTAAGCAACCCGCTGCGCTACGGCCTGGCCATGCTTGGCGCCGACGGCGACGACTGGCGTGCCGATGCGCACCTGCGCATGAAGGCCGAGCAGATGGCCGCAGACTACCAGCAACTGTTCGGCGGCCTTGCCAAGGAGTTTGGCGTCACCTTGGTGGCCGGCTCGATCGTGCTGCCCGAACCCTACGTGAAACAAGGCGTGCTGCATGCCGGCCGTGGTCCGCTGTTCAACAGCAGCGTGGTGTTTGCCGGCGACGGCTCGCTACTGGGCCAGCCCCAACGCCAGCAATACCCTGACAGTGAAATGCGTCGCTATGTCCACGACGGCCGCCAGCACCCGCTGCAAGTCGTGCAGACTCCCGCCGGGCGCCTGGGGGTACTGGTGGGCAGTGACAGCTGGTACCCGGAAAACCACCAACAACTGGCACAGCAAGCAGTACAGCTGATCGCCAACCCGGTGTTCCTGAGCGGCAAAGGCAGCTGGGAAGCGCCATGGCGTGGCAATCGCCACCAGGAGGCCACCGCTGGGCTGGCCCTGCAACGTGGCGAAGTCAGCGAGCAGAACGCCTGGCAGCGCCTGACCGAGGCAGCCGGGGCCGGCGTCAGCAGCATGAGCGTGTTCATGCGCGGGCAGTTCTGGGAACAGGCCAGCGACGGCCAGGGCTTTGCCCGCCAGTCGGGTGAACTGCTGGCGGGTACTCCTAGCCATGGCGCCCGCCTGCTGAACCTGTGGCTGTAGGCCCATGGCCCGCCCCCGCGTACGCCTCGGCGACCTTTCAGTAGGCTTTGTCCAGCCGCTGACCGAGGCCCTGCGCGAGCGGGGTCATGACCCCGAGCCCCTGCTGCTGCGCTATGGCCTGGATGCCCCACGCCTTGCCGAAGCCGGCGCGCGCTTGTCGATCCCCCGCTACATGCACCTGGGCCACGCAGCCATCGAGCTGAGCGGCGAAGCCGCACTCGGCCTGCACATGGGGCGCTTGAGCCGCCTGGCACATGCCGGCCTGGCCGGAGTAACCGCCGCCCAGGCCCCCACCCTGGGCGAGGCGGCGCGCACGCTGCTGCGCTTCGAGCCCCTGTACGCAGCCAACTACCGTGGCCGTTCCAGCTTCGTGGAAGATGCCCAGGGCGCTTGGTTGCGCTTCTATTCCATCAGCCCCTACAACGCCTACAACCGCTTCGTGGTCGATTCACTGCTTGCCGGCTGGCTGGCGCAACTTGCCGACCTGGCCGGCATGGCGATACAGGCAGAACGCCTTAGCATCGAATTTTCCGCCCCCGCCTATGCTGCGCGCTATCAGGCGCTGTGCAGCACGCCAGTGCAATTCACGGCCGAAGCCAATCAACTGCGGCTAAGCCGCGCAACCCTACAACTAGCCAACCCCAGGCATTGCCCGAGCACCTGGCAGCACCTGCTGCAACTGTGCGAAGCAGAGTTGCTACAGCGCACACGGGTACGCAGCCTGGGCGAGCGCATCACCCATCTGCTGGGCCCGCTGCTCAATGGTGGCCGTGAACCGGACCTGGAAGAAGTGGCGCTGCACCTGCAGCTGCCAACCTGGACCTTGCGTCGCAAACTCGCCGAGGAGGGCACGCGGTTTCGCGACCTGCTCAACGAAACACGGCGCGACCTGGCAGAGACCTACATCCGTGACACGGAGCTGGCCTTTGGCGAGATTGCCTATCTGTTGGGGTTTGCTTCAGCCGAGGCCTTCCAGCGCGCGTTCAAGCGCTGGACGGGCCTCACGCCGGGGGAGTTCCGCCGCAGCCAGCGCCGGGCGGGTTAAAGCTCGGTGGCATCGTCGGCCGGTTCCGGGGTGTCCAGTTCATAAGCCTGGGTTTCAAGTAGTTCTTCCTGATATTCATCCATAGCCCTGCGTCCTCTTTGCTCATTTTGTCTTCGTGGGTATCGCCTTCAGCCTAAGCAGGTGGGATGAAGCGATGATGACAAGCGTATGAGTGATAAACGTAGCAGGTGTTCAGGAAGTTATCGCGGGGTGTCTGTAACAGGGGATGTGTACAGCCTGTACCGGCTTTATCAAAGGGAAGGCGGCACAGCCTCGGCAGGCTGTGCATCCTGCTGCACCTGAATCGGCGCAGCCTCCACGGGCGGTGCGACCGGCTGCGAACCCTGGCTGTCATCCACCACCGGTGCCGCGACTGCCTCACTTGCCGGGGAAACAGCCGCAGGCGCGGGTGCAGCTTCCTGGGCAGGGGCAGGCGCCACTGGGTTCGCCGCAGCCTGCTCCGGCAACCCCAGGTCAACCGCCGGCTTTTCAACCTTCGGCACTGGTGCGTCGACCTTGGCCTTTTCGACCTTCTTCGGTTTGGGCAAATAGCTCTCCACCAAGGCGAAATAGCGGTCATAGAACTGCGCCGCAGTCACGGTCTCGCTGGCTACCTTGACCATCGAGTCGTCACTGGAGCCGATCGGCATCGACACCGACCCCAGCACGCCCACACCCAGGCTGGCGGAGGTATTGGACTTTTTCAGTGCATAACGGTCCTGCAGGGCGTTGGCGAACATGGTCGAGCGCTGTTCGTCGCTCACATCCGGCGCGCAGGTGACGTTGAAGCTGATCTGCAGGTGGTTCTCGCTGTTCTGCTGGAAGCTCTTGTTGCCCACCACCTGGTTGGCACCGCTGCTGGTAATGATGTACCCCTGGCTGAGCAAGGCACGCCTGGCCGCCTCGCAAGAGCCAGCATCGCTCACCGGAAAGCTGCGCGAGAACGTACCTGAGTCATCGAAGTTTTCGTGCTCATAGACGGCCGCTTTTTTCGAGGAACAACCGGTCACGCCCGCCAGCACCAGGGCCAGCCCGAGCGCACCAAAGACGGAAGATCTGGTCATTGCGAATTCCGGGTATGTCGAGAAGGTGCCTATTGTGCAACACAGCAGGCAGGCACAGGAACCGCTGGTCGGTGAAGAACCTGTCAGGTTGGTGTAAATCTGGGTAAAGGCAGGCAATTTACCAGGCGCCAGAACGAAAAAAGCGACCCGAAGGTCGCTTTGACGTTGCTTCAAGGCGTTCATGGGGCCTTGAGGCGAAGATGGCGCAGCGGACGGGACTCGAACCCGCGACCCCCGGCGTGACAGGCCGGTATTCTAACCGACTGAACTACCGCTGCGTATCATTCAGGCTTGCGCCCGATTGAAACCTGGGTCTACCCTTGCGCCGCAATGGCCTCGGGGCAGGCACAAAAAAAGCGATAACGTGATCGCTTCTCTTGTGTTTGCTTCAAGGTGTTCTAGGGACCTTGAAACGAAGATGGCGCAGCGGACGGGACTCGAACCCGCGACCCCCGGCGTGACAGGCCGGTATTCTAACCGACTGAACTACCGCTGCGTATCGTTCAGGCTCGCGCCTGATTGAAACTGGGATCAGCCCAAGGCATTTGCCTTGTGGCTTCAGACCGGTGCCAGGCACCCATCTGTTACTGAAAAATGGCGCAGCGGACGGGACTCGAACCCGCGACCCCCGGCGTGACAGGCCGGTATTCTAACCGACTGAACTACCGCTGCGCAGTGCGTTCCTCTCTGGCTATCGACTTCTTGCGAACCCGATGCTTTAGGAACATCTCAGGAAGTGGTGGGTGATGACGGGATCGAACCGCCGACCCTCTGCTTGTAAGGCAGATGCTCTCCCGGCTGAGCTAATCACCCTCGCGATGTTGCTTGTTGCGTTTGCTTCGCTGAGGCCGCGAAATTTACGCAGATGGCGGAGCTAAGTCAATAGCCCCATTGAATTTTTTTCAAAAAAGACAAAAGCGGCATAGGTTGGACGGGAAGCCTCAGGTGTAGATCATCTTGCGGGTCATGCCGCCATCGACCACGAACTCCTGGCCGGTGACGAACGCCGCCTGGCGCGACAACAGCCAGGCAACCATGGCCGCCACATCTTCCACCGTCCCTACCCTCCCCGTCGGGTGTTGGGCATGATCGGCCTCGGTCAACGGCTCGGCACGGCGCTGCGACGGGTCACGGGCATCGATCCAGCCCGGGCTCACCGCATTGACGCGAATCTCCGGGCCCAAGCTCATGGCCAGAGCATGGGTCAAAGCCACCAGGCCGCCCTTGCTTGCCGCGTAAGCTTCGGTGTCGGGCTCGGACTGCCGCGCCCGAGTAGACGTCAGGTTGACGATCGCCCCATTGTGCGCACGCAGGTACGGCGCACAATGCTTGGCCAGCAGCATCGGGCCGTTGAGGTTGACCGCCAACACCCGGTTCCATTGCGCCAGGCTCAGGCTTTCGAGGGTCTGGTTGTGCGGGTTGGCAATGGCCGTATTGCACACCAGCGCGTCCAGCCGACCGAACTGCCCGAGCACTTCGGACACCCCGGCACTGACCTGGGCCTCGTCGGCAACGTCCATGGTGATGAACCAGGCGTTGTCACCCAACGCCTTGGCCACCTTGGCGCCGCGCTTGCGGTCCAGGTCACTAAGCACCACCTGCCAACCTTCGCAGATCAACCAAGCGGCAATGCCCAGGCCGATGCCGCGCGCGGCACCGGTGACCAAGGCTACCCGGCCATTGTGGCCTGGGGTACTGCCGCTGATTTCGATCACAGTGCAGCCAGCCCGCGCGCCAGGTCGGCTTGCAGGTCGGCCACGTCTTCCAGGCCTACGGCAACCCGGATCAGGCTGTCGCGGATACCCGCAGCTTCACGCTCCTGCGGCGACAGGCGACCATGGGAGGTGGTGGCCGGGTGCGCGATGGTAGTTTTGCTGTCACCCAGGTTGGTGGTGATGGAAATCACCCGGGTGGCATCGATGAAGCGCCAGGCACCCTCTTTACCGCCTTTGACTTCAAAGCTGACCACCGCACCAAAACCGCTCATCTGGCGCTTGGCCAGTTCGTGCTGCGGGTGGCTCGGCAGGCCTGCGTAATGCACCTTTTCCACGCCTTCCTGCTGCTCCAGCCATTCGGCCAGGGCCTGGGCGCTTTCGCAGTGCGCACGCATGCGCAGGCGCAACGTTTCCAGGCCCTTGGTGAAGATCCAGGCGTTGAACGGGCTGAGCGTCGGGCCTGCGGTACGCAGGAAACCGACCACTTCTTTCATCTGCTCGGCACGGCCGGCGACCACACCGCCCATGCAGCGGCCCTGGCCGTCGATGAACTTGGTGGCCGAGTGGAACACGATATCGGCACCCAGTTTCAGCGGCTGCTGCAGCGCCGGGGTGCTGAAGCAGTTGTCCACTACCAGCATGGCGCCATGGGCATGAGCGATTTCACTGAGCGCGGTGATATCGACCAGCTCGGCCAGCGGGTTGGACGGCGATTCGACGATCAGCAGCTTGGTGTTGGCCTTGATGGCCTTCTCCCAGCCATTGAGGTCGACCAGTGGCACGTAGTCCACTTGTACGCCAAAGCGCTTGAAGTACTTCTCGAACAGGCTGATGGTGGAGCCAAACACGCTCTGCGACACCAGTACATGGTCACCGGCGCTGCACAGCGACATGACCACGGCCAGGATTGCCGCCATACCGGTGGACGTACCCACGGCCTGCTCCGCGCCTTCCATTGCAGCCAGGCGCTCCTCGAAGGCACGCACTGAGGGGTTGGTGTAGCGCGAGTAGACGTTGCCCGGCGTTTCGCCGGCAAAGCGCGCAGCAGCATCAGCCGCTGTGCGGAACACATAGCTGGAGGTCAGGAACAGCGCTTCGCTGTGTTCGCCTTCCGGTGTACGGTTTTGACCGGCGCGCACCGCCAGGGTGTCGAAACCGACACCCTCGAGGTCACTGTCCAGTCGCCCGGCATCCCATTGATCCGTCATGCCGTCGCTCCCAAAATCAGTTGTTGTAGAGGTCGATGATCGCGCTGACGGCCTGGTTCTTGACCTTGGCCAGGTCATTACGGGCCTGCTCGATACGCTCGAGGTAGGCTTCGTCGATATCGCCGGTGACGTACTCACCGTTGAACACCGCGCAATCGAAATGATCGATCTTGATCTTGCCGCCACCGACCGAGTCGATCAGGTCTGGCAGATCCTGATAGATCAGCCAATCGGCGCCGATCAACTCGGCCACCTGTTCGGTGGTACGGTTGTGGGCGATCAGTTCGTGAACACTCGGCATGTCGATGCCGTAGACGTTGGGGTAGCGTACTGCAGGGGCTGCGGAGCAGAAGTAGACATTTTTGGCGCCGGCTTCGCGGGCCATCTGGATGATCTGCTTGCAGGTGGTGCCGCGCACGATCGAGTCGTCCACCAGCATCACGTTCTTGCCACGGAATTCCAGCTCGATGGCGTTGAGCTTCTGGCGCACTGACTTTTTGCGCGCGGCCTGGCCGGGCATGATGAAGGTACGGCCGATGTAACGGTTCTTGACGAAACCTTCGCGGAACTTGACGCCCAGGCGGTTGGCCAGTTCCAGCGCAGCAGTGCGGCTGGTATCCGGGATCGGGATGACCACGTCGATATCATGCTCAGGGCGCTCGCGCATGATCTTGTCAGCCAGTTTTTCACCCATGCGCAGACGGGCCTTGTACACCGAGATACCGTCGATGATCGAGTCCGGGCGGGCCAGGTAGACGTGCTCGAAGATGCACGGCTGCAACTTCGGCGCTTCGGCGCATTGCTTGGTGAACAGCTGGCCTTCTTCGGTGATGTACACCGCTTCGCCCGGCGCCAGGTCGCGGATCAGGGTAAAGCCGAGCACGTCCAGGGCCACGCTTTCCGAGGCGATCATGTATTCCACGCCTTCATCGGTATGACGCTGGCCGAACACCACCGGGCGGATGCCGTGGGGGTCGCGGAAGCCGACGATGCCGTAGCCGGTGATCATCGCCACCACGGCGTAACCGCCGACGCAGCGGCTGTGTACATGGGAAACCGCCGCGAACACGTCTTCTTCGGTTGGCTGCAACTTGCCACGCACCGCCAACTCATGGGCGAACACGTTCAGCAGCACTTCCGAGTCGGAGTTGGTGTTGACGTGGCGCAGGTCGGACTCGTAGATCTCCTTGGCCAACTGCTCGACATTGGTCAGGTTGCCGTTGTGGGCCAGGGTGATGCCGTACGGCGAGTTGACGTAGAACGGCTGGGCCTCGGCCGAGGTCGAGCTGCCCGCCGTCGGGTAGCGCACGTGGCCGATACCGATGCTGCCCACCAGGCGCTGCATGTGGCGCTGCTGGAACACGTCGCGCACCAGGCCATTATCCTTGCGCAGGAACAACCGGCCGTCATGGCTGGTCACGATACCGGCAGCGTCCTGGCCGCGGTGCTGGAGGACCGTAAGCGCGTCATACAGCGCCTGATTGACGTTCGACTTACCGACGATACCGACGATGCCACACATGCGACGCAACCCCTACTTTGACGAAACTTGAGTGAATAGCGCTCAGGGCTTGGACGGCCCGAGCAACTGTTCCTTGAACGGAAGATCAGCGGGAGCGCTGATCAACCCACTGGGCGACCACTGACCGGTGAAACCCAGAATCAGGTTTTTCGACCAATCGGCGACCAAGAGAAATTGTGGTATCAGGCGTGATTCCTGCCACCAGGTGTCCTGTTGAACCGGCCCCAGGCTGATCAGGCCTATGGCCACCACTACCAGCAAGGCCCCGCGCGCGGCACCGAAGGCCATGCCCAGGAAACGATCGGTGCCGGACAGCCCGGTCACGCGGATCAGTTCGCCGACGAGGAAGTTGACCATGGCCCCCACCAGCAAGGTGGCGACGAAAAGAATGGCGCAGCCAGCGATGACGCGCATCGATGGCGTCTGGATATAGCTCTCAAGATACACCGAGAGCGAACCGCCGAACATCCAGGCAACCGCACCGGCAATGATCCAGATGAGCAAGGACAAGGCCTCTTTGACGAAGCCGCGCTTGAGACTGATCAGTGTGGAGACGGCGATGATCGCAATGATCGCCCAATCAACCAAGGTAAATGCCACGGTGCTGCCTGCAGACGTTTGAGGCGGCGCATTTTACCAGAGCAGAGGGCTGGGAGTAAGCGGAATGTCGGGGATTAGCGCCACCTGGGTGTGGGAGCGGCCTTGTGTCGCGAAAGGGCCGCAAAGCGGCCCCAGCAGTTCTGGCTGTACTGCAGAGATCTTAGGGGCCGCGCAGAAGCCTACGGCCTGAATTAGCTGCGTTCTGGCTGGAACCTCACCACAAAGCCCTTGAGGCTGTTCTGGCGATTGATCGCATCACGCACGCGCTCGGCTTCGGCCCGCTCGATCAACGGCCCGACATACACCCGGTTCATGCCACCCGCCGAGCGGATATAAGCGTTGTAACCCTGGCTACGCAGCGTTTGTTGAAGTTTTTCGGCACCGGCACGGTTTGACAGGCTGGCCAGCTGGATCGACCAGCTGACTGGCAGACCATTGACGTCGATCTTCGAAGGCGCTGCCGGCGCTGGGGCTGCAGCGGCCTTGGCCTCGACCTTTGGCGCTGGCGCGGGTGCTTGCGGCTTGGGCGGTTGAACCTGTGCCTGAGTCTGTGGTGACGGGGTAATGGGCTGGCTGGGCGTGCTCGCCGGCGCAGTGGCTTCATCGATCACCACCGGCGCCTGCTGAGGCGCCTCCGGGATCACCTGCGGTTGCGGCACGGCAACCGGCTCCACCTTCACTTCCGGCAGGCTGGGCATGGCCGGTGCCTGCGGGGTTTCGACGTGCACCTGGCGCATCTCGTCCTCGCGGCTGAACAGCATCGGCAGGAAGATCACCGCCAGCGCCACCAGCACCAGCGCACCGACCATGCGCTGCTTCATCCCTTTATCCAGCACTGCCATCTACTCCACCCTCCTGGGCATGCCGCTCCAGCCATTCCAGCGCCTGGGCGACACAGAAAAACGAACCGAACAGCAGGATCTGGTCATCCGCCGTCGCCTGCGCGCATTGCCCTTCAAGGGCGGCGTCGACGCTGGCATAAGACTTCACTGCGGCGCCATGGTTCGTCAAGGCCGTGGCCAGTTCCGCAGCCGGGCGGCTGCGCGGGGTGTCCAGCGGCGCCACTGCCCATTCGTCGACCAGGCCCTGCAGCGGCGCGATAACGCCGCCCAGGTCCTTGTCGGCGAGCAAGCCGAACACCGCGAAACGGCGCCCATTCAGCGGACGGGCCGCCAGGCGGCGGGCCAGGTACTGCGCCGCATGCGGGTTATGCCCGACATCCAGCAACAGCTCAACTGGCTTGCCCTGCCAGTTCAGCTGGCGGCGGTCGAGACGCCCGGTGATACGGGTATCCAGCAATGCCTGGCGAACCTGCGCCGCATCCCACGGCAGCCCCATCAACAGGTAAGCCTGCAACGCCAACGCGGCGTTTTCCATGGGCAGGTCGAGTAAAGGCAGGTCACTCAGCGCTACCTGCGCACCATTGGCCGCGGTACCACGCCAGCTCCAGCTGCCATCGGCGCTGGCCAGGTCGAAATCACGACCGCGCAGGAACAGTGGCGCGGCCAGTTCGCCAGCCTTGTCCAGCAACGGCCGTGGCGGGTCCAGGTCGCCGCACAGGGCCGGCTTGCCGGGGCGGAAGATGCCGGCCTTCTCGAAGGCCACAAGCTCGCGGGTATCGCCCAGGTAATCGACATGGTCGACGCCGATGCTGGTCACCAGGGCCAGGTCGGCGTCCACCACGTTCACGGTGTCCAGCCGGCCACCAAGGCCCACTTCCAGCACCACGGCATCCAGCTGCGACTGGTAGAACAACCAGAACGCGGCCAGCGTACCCATCTCGAAGTAGGTGAGGGAAATATCGCCCCGCGCCGCCTCAACGGCGGCGAAGGCTTCGCACAAGCGCTCATCGCTGGCTTCTTGGCCCTCGATCAGCACCCGCTCGTTGTAACGCAACAGGTGCGGCGAGCTGTACACGCCGACCTTGAGGCCCTGGGCACGCAGCAACGAAGCCACGAAGGCGCAGGTCGAACCTTTGCCGTTTGTGCCTGTTACCGTCACCACGCGTGGCGCCAGCTTGCCCAGCGCCAGCCGGGCAAGCACCTTCTGCGACCGCTCCAGGCCCATGTCGATGGCCGAGGGGTGCAACTGCTCGAGGTAGGCGAGCCATTCGCCCAGGGATCGTTGTTTCATCACGCGACGGCAGCCGCCTCACGCGCTTGCTCCGGGGTGTCCTGGCCGGTCATCTGCGCCAGCAGGCGGGCCAGACGCGGGCGCAACTCGCCACGGGAGATGATCAGGTCGATGGCACCGTGCTCCAGCAGGAACTCGCTGCGCTGGAAGCCTTCTGGCAGCTTCTCGCGGACGGTCTGCTCGATAACGCGCGGGCCGGCGAAGCCGATCAGCGCCTTTGGCTCACCGACGATGACATCGCCGAGCATTGCCAGGCTGGCAGAGACACCACCGTACACCGGGTCGGTCAGCACCGAGATGAACGGGATGCCTTCTTCGCGCAGGCGTGCCAGCACGGCCGAGGTCTTGGCCATCTGCATCAGCGAGATCAACGCCTCCTGCATGCGCGCACCGCCCGAAGCGGAGAAGCAGACCATCGGGCAGCGATGCTCCAGGGCGTAGTTGGCCGCGCGCACGAAACGTTCGCCGACGATGGCGCCCATGGACCCGCCCATGAACGAGAACTCGAAGGCGCTGACCACGATCGGCATGCCCATCAAGGTGCCACTCATGGAGATCAGCGCGTCTTTTTCACCGGTCTGTTTCTGGGCGCCGGTCAAGCGGTCCTTGTACTTCTTGCCGTCACGGAACTTCAAGCGGTCGACCGGCTCCAGGTCGGCACCCAGTTCGGCACGGCCTTCGGCGTCGAGGAAGATGTCGATGCGCGCACGTGCGCCGATGCGCATGTGGTGGTTGCACTTGGGGCAGACATCCAGGGTCTTTTCCAGCTCCGGACGATACAGCACGGCCTCGCAGGACGGGCACTTGTGCCACAGCCCCTCAGGCACCGAGCTCTTCTTCACCTCGGAACGCATGATCGAAGGGATCAGTTTGTCGACTAACCAGTTGCTCATGCTTTCTTTCTCCAGTATTGGCAGGCGGGGGTCGGTGTCGCCGGCCCTGCCCTGCCCTTGAGCTCAAAATCTTTTACAAAACGATGGTGGACCGGCCGCCGGGGCTTCCAGCGCGCCACTCCACCGCTAATGTGTTTTCTTGCCGCCATAAGCGCTGGCGGCGGCCCCGCAGGGCTGCGAAAGCTATGGACGATGGCGCGCAGCCAGCCGTCACATCTGCCATCACGCCTGCTTCACCGCTCGCATGAACGCCTCGATCTTCGCCGCGTCCTTGATGCCCTTGGCCTGTTCGACGCCGCCACTGACATCCACCGCATAAGGCCGTACCTGGGCAATTGCCTGGCCAACGTTATCGGCTGACAGCCCGCCCGCCAGAATGATCGGCTTGCTCAGGTGCGCCGGTACCAGTGACCAGTCGAACGCTTCACCGGTTCCCCCAGGCACGCCCGCCACGTAGGTATCCAGCAGAATACCGCGGGCACCTGCGTACTGCTTACAGGCCGCCTCCAGGTCGTCGCCAGGGCGCACACGCAGGGCCTTGATCCAGGGGCGGTGGTAGCCTTCGCAGTCCTGCGGGGTTTCGTCGCCGTGGAACTGTAGCAGGTCCAGCGGAACCACTTCGAGGATCTCGTTCAGCTCGCAGCGCGAGGCATTGACGAACAACCCGACCGTGGTCACGAACGGCGGCAGCTCGGTGATGATCGCCCGCGCCTGGCGCACGTCCACCGCCCTCGGGCTTTTGGCATAGAAGACGAAGCCGATGGCATCGGCACCCGCTTCGGCGGCGGCCAGCGCATCTTCGATGCGGGTAATCCCGCAGATCTTGCTGCGAACATAGCTCATGGAACGCGAACCCTGGTTATTGCGGCGAAAGGCCGGATGTTAGCAAATGGCTTTTCGCCCGTCAGTCTGCCAACGCCTCGTAACCGCTCAAAAAGTGTGGGCCGATGTAACGCTTGGGCAGCGCAAATTCCTCGGGGTACTCCACCTGCACCAGATAAAGCCCGTACGGGTGGGCGGTTACCCCACCTTCGCGGCGGTTACGCCCTTCGAGCACCTCGCGCGCCCAGGTGACTGGGCGCTCACCGGCGCCAATGGCCATCAGCACACCGGCAATGTTGCGCACCATGTGATGCAGAAAAGCGGTGGCACGCACGTCCAGCACGATCATCTGGCCATGACGGGTAACGCGCAGGTGGTAGATGTGCTTGATCGGTGACTTGGCCTGGCACTGGCTGGCGCGGAAGGCGCTGAAGTCGTGGGTGCCGAGCAGAAACTGCGCGGCCTCGGCCATGCGCTCGACGTCCAGCGGACGGTGGTTCCAGGTCACTTCCTCGGCCAGGTGCGCCGGGCGGATCGGGTCGTTGTAGATGACATAGCGGTAGCGCCGGGCGCAGGCCTTGAAGCGGGCATGGAAGTCGGCCGGCATTGGCTGCGACCAGACCACGCTGATGTCGTGCGGCAGGTTGAAGTTGGTGCCCATGGTCCAGGCGCGCTCGTCACGCACGGCACGGGTATCGAAGTGCACGATCTGCCCGCAGCCATGGACCCCGGCGTCGGTACGCCCGGCGCAAATCACTGAAATCGGCTCGTTGGCAACCTTGGACAGGGCTTGTTCCAGGGCCTGCTGGACACTCGGTACACCGCTGGCCTGGCGCTGCCAGCCGCGGTAGCGCGCGCCCTTGTATTCCACGCCCAGGGCGATACGGGAGAAGCCTTCGGCCGCGGATTCGGCGGTAGCGGTGTCGATGATGTCCAAGCGCATGAAACCTGTGGGTGTACGGAATGGCGGGGATTATAACGACAACGGCAGCCGTGTAGGGCTGCCGTTGGATATGCACTGCGTTTGAGGGCCTCTTCGCGGGCTTGCCGCGAAGAGGCCGGCGCAGTCAACCTCAGACCAGGCGAGAGAGCATGTCCTCGGCTTCCTGGCGCTGGCTGTCGTCGCCGTCCTTGACCACTTCGTCGAGGATGTCGCGCGCACCCTGGCTGTCGCCCATGTCGATATAGGCACGGGCCAGATCGAGTTTGGTAGCCACTTCGTCACTGCCGGAGAAGAAGTCGAAGTCCAGGTCGTCCAAAGGCTCGGGCTCGGGCTGCGCAACCGCGTCCTCGCGGGTGAAGTGCGGCTCCAGCGATGGCGATTCGAGGCTCTGCGACAGCTTGTCCAGCTCGGCGTTGACGTCGTCCAGCTCCGAGGCAAAGCGCTTGGCTGCGGGCGAGTCGTCTTCCAGCGACAGGGACAAGTCGAAGTCTGACGGCATATCGAACTCGGACACTGGGTCAAATGCCGGCTCGCTGTCGAAGGCGGCCAGTTCGGCGGCGACATCAACCGGTTCTTGCGCCAGCGCGTCAGGAGCAGCTGGGGCAACCGGCTCGCTGATATCGAGGTCGAAATCAGACAGGTCCACGGCAGATTGTGGCTCAGCCTGAGCCAGCATGGCCTCGAAATCAGCGTCGGCGCTGTCTTGCAGCTCGGCATCCACGGCGAACGGCTGTTCTTCTGGCTGAGCGTCTTCCAGCTCTGGCTCATCCAGCACAGGCTCGGCGATGACCAACTCGTCGGGCACAGGCGCCTGGGCCATCGGCTCATCCAGCAACGGCGCTGCCAGCGGGTCTTCCTCGGGCAGGTCTTCACCCAGGCTCAGGTCGAATGCGCTGTCCAGATCCTGCTCATCCAGGCCCGAAGCATCGAGTGTCGGCACGTCATCGAAGGCCTCCAGCTCTGCTTCAGGCTCTGCTTGCGCGACAACCTCGGGTTCGGCCTCTACTTGTGGCTCGAACTCAGGCACCTCGTCAGGCACCACATCCGCAACCACCGGGGCCTCGGGCTCGTCGTGCAGCAACTCCTGCACGTACTGTTCATCCATCTCGGCAGCCAGCGCCGCCGCACCCAGGCCGGCAGCAGCCAGGCCGAGCATGGCAGGATAACGCTCTTTCAGCCCGGCGACTTCGGCAACGTTCTGCTCGCCGGCCGACAGCTGGCGCTCCTGCTCGGCGAACGCGCTCTGGTCACCCTGGCGAGCGTACACATCCATCAGCTTCAGACGCAGGTCGTCACGCTCCGGCGCTGCGGCCACAGCGGGCTCCAGCAGGTCGGCGGCGCGATTCAGACGGCCTTCGGCCAGGCACTGATCGACTTCTGCAAGCAGTGCGGCGTGCGGGTCTGCTTGTGGTTCAAGCTCGGGCTCTGCCTCGGCAACGGGTGCCGACACTTTTTCCGCAGCGACAGCGGCGGCGGCGGAAGCTGCGACCACAGCCGGCGACAGGGTCACGCTCGGTTCCGAGACTTCGACGCCATCGAGGCTCTCGGTATCGCTGTCGAAGCCTGTGCCCTGCTCTTCTTCCAGCGCACGCGCCATGCGCAGGTGCTTTTCAGCTTCTTGCTGGGCCTTGCGCTTGCGAGCCAGCAGCAATAGCAGAAGCAGCAGCACCAGGAACGCGCTACCGGCGATCAGCCACAGCAACAGCGGGTTGCCCATGATTTCGTCGACAACACCTTGCGACTGGGCGGCAGGCGCCGGCTTGGGCGCGGTGGCGGCGGCAGGTGCCGGCTTGGCCGCTGGCGGCACGCTCGCCGCCGCAGGGGCCGAGGCCGGTGCAGCAGCCGCTGGGGCCGGCGTGGCTGCGCCTTGGGCTTCAAGGCGGGCCAACTGGTTGTTCTTCAGCTCGATAAGACGCTGCAGCTTGTCCAGCTGGCTCTGCAGGTCGCTCATGCGGCTCTTGAGTTCTTCATTGTCGCGGCGGCTGGTGTCAAGGCTTTCCTGGGCCACCGCCAGCTTGTCATTCAACGCCTTGGCCTGGCCGGCACCGGCCTGGTTGCCCGGGCTGACCAGGCGCAGGTTGTCGCCTTGGGCGATACGCGACGGCGCGGCCTCGGCAGCGCCACGGCGGGTGGCATCCAACTGGCGCGCACGCGGCCCCAGGCGGCGGCCTTCTCGCCAGGCGGCATATTGTTCGGCCACCTCGCTGTTCGCCTCGGCCTGCGCAATGTTCTGGATCTGCTGCTGGTCGGGCAGGCGCAGCACCTGGCCAACCTTCAACTGGTTGATGTTGTTGCCAATGAAGGCGTCCGGGTTCAACGCCTGGATCGCGATCATGGTCTGCTGGATAGAGCCACCCTGGGTGTTGCGCGCGGCAATTTGCCACAAGGTGTCGCGGCGCTGGGTGGTGTAACTGCTGGCACCGGTTGTAGCCGGCGTGACATTGCCCGCCGCCGGTTTGTCGCCCTGGGCCTTGGCCTGGTCGAGCAACACGCTGTAGTCACGCAGCAGGCGGCCCTGCGGCCACATCACCTGGACCAGAAACTTGACCACTGGCCCTGGCAGCGGCTGGCTGGAAGTCACCCGCAGCACGCTCTTGCCGTTGGGGTTGATCACCGGTGTGAAGGTCAGGTCTTCGAGGTAGGTCGGAAATGCCACCCCGGCCTTGCTGAACTCTTCCGGTGGCGCCAGGCTCGGCGCCACTTCGGCGGCTTTGAGGTCGCGCACGTCGAGCAATTCGATCTCGGCGTCCAACGGCTGATTCTGTGCCGACTTCAGGGTCAGCTCCCCCAGGCCCAGCGCATTCGCCATGCCAGACGACAGCGCGGATGCTGCAGCCATGGCCAGAACCAGTTTGCGAATTCGAAGCATGACCTCTTCCTTTGTATGAATCGTCCCGAAACCTGCATGCGGAGCAGGACAAAAGTGCTCGCCAGTATCTTTTACGGCATGTGTTTAATCAACAATTGCGCCACTTGCACGGCATTGAGTGCGGCGCCTTTGCGCACGTTGTCGGTGGTCAGCCAGAGGTTGAGCTGCTGGTCTTCATCAACACCGTGACGTACACGACCAACATAGACCACGTCTTGGCCCACTGCGTCACCTACCGGGGTCGGATAATCATCACGCTCCACCAGCTCAACACTTTCGGCGCTCTCCAGGGCCTGATTGACCGCTTCCAGGTCAACCGGGCGACGGCTCTGCACGGCCACACTGAAGCTATCGCCGAAAAACACCGGGACTTGAACACAGCTCACGGAAATCTTCAGTTCAGGCAGCCCCAGCAGCACGCGCAGCTCGCTGACCAGCCGGCGCTCCAGTGCCGTATGGCCCTGTTCATCGGCAGCACCGACCTGGGCCAGCAGGTTGAACGCTACCTGGCGGTCGAAGAAGCGCGGCTCCAGCGGCCGGGCGTTGAGCAGTTCGGCGGTTTGCCGGGCCAGTTCGCTGACCGCTTCACGGCCTTGCGCAGACACCGCCAGCGCGGCCATCACCTGTACCCGCTCGATGTCCAGCAGGCCCTTGAGCGGCGCCAGCGCGACCGCCAGGGCAACCGCCGCCGAGCACGGGCTGACAATACGCGCCGGCAGGGCCAGGCCCGTCAGGCGTTGCGCGTTGGCTTCAGGCACCAGGGCCAGGCCACCGTCCAGCTCACCGGACAGGTCGATGACCGTGCAGCCCGCCTGCAGCGCCTTGCCTGCAAAGCTGCGGCTGACGGCGGCGCCAGTGGCGAAGAAAGCCAGTTTTACCTGGGCGAAATCGAAGCTGTCGACCTCGCGCACCTTCAGCTTCTTGCCGGTGAACATCACGCTGCTGCCTGCCGACTCCATACTGGCCAGCAGGTGCAGGGTGGCGACCGGGAACGCCAGTTCTTCGAGCACCTGTACCAGGGTTTCACCGACGCTGCCGGTGGCGCCGACGACGGCGATATCGAATGTAGGGTTCATGATGCGGTCTGCCTCTGGCGAAACGGGAGCGGCACTTTACTCGCATTGCCCGATCGAGGCCAACGCCGTCGCTAGGCTGGCAGTCAGAACTGCTTCTCCAGCTTGAGGCTGACGCTGTTGCGCTCCCAGCTGTACAGCCAGTCGACGTTGCTGTTCACCTTGTTGTACTTGAAGGTCAGGCTGGGTACCAGATCGTGGAAGGCCAGGCCCGGTGCGCGCACGATAAAGGTATAGCCCTGCTCCTCTTCATGACGCCGGTCATCGAGCAAGGCACTGTAGGCGTCGTACTGGCGGGTGCGCCAGGAGGCGAACAGCACAGTGCTCAGGCCGATGCCGAAGTCCTTGGCAACGCCCAGGCGCAGGCCCCTCTGGAAGTAGGCTTCGGTAGCATCGCGGGTGTTGCGGTCGGTGAGGTCGAAGCCGCCGAACAGCACCCACTGCTGTGGCAGGGCTTGCCACAAAGTGGCGTACACGGAGGCTGCGCTGCCGTCATAGGTGTCCGCGGCCTGGCGGCGGTAGGCCATGTCCTTGTATTCGCCTTCCAGCTTGAGCATGCGCGTGGCCGAAAGGTTGTGCATCCATTCACCGCGCAGGCCCCAGGCTGAGTACATCGGGTCACTGCCAATGCGGTTGTATTCGAACTGTGGGCCCAGGCTGTACTGGTTGCGCCCGTCCTGATAGCTGTAGCCGGTGTTACCGATGAAAGTGTCTTCGTTGTACTTGCTCTCTTTGTCGTAAGCCTGCCCGTAGGCGAGCGCCCGGCCGAATACGCCATGGTGGCCGGACAGCGCTACGCGCTTGTTCAGTGTGGCTTCGTAGTCGATGCCTTGTGCCGACACTGCCTTGGGCATCTTGCGCTCGACCAGGTACACCCCGTCACTGGTTTCCAGGCGGTAGTGGGTGGTGCTTTCCGAGGACTGGTTGAGGTTGTCGTTCCAGGTCGGGCCGATGGCAAGCGAGCCTTGCCAGCTTTCGCGGTGGTCCAGCGCCTCGATGAAACTGTCGACGGTATTGCCCAGGCCCTGGTTGCGCGCATCGGCTGGGCCCAGGCTTTGGCTGATCTGACGGAAAGCCTCAGCCGACTCGCGGTCCTTGCGGTTTTCGAACAGCACCCGGGCCAGTTCGAGCTGGCCGGGGAGAAAGTCGCCCTGCAACGTCAACAACTGGCGGTAGTGCGCCTCGGCTTGCTCCAAGTCGCCACGCGAGCGAGCCAATGCGCCATCGGCGTAGGCCAGCAGCATTCGGTCGTGGCCTGACAGCGCGACGTAGCGGGCGCGGAATGCGGTCACAGCCGCCCATTGCTGGCGCTGCACCGAAACATAAAGGGCACGGCCCAGGTCATCAAGGTTGTTCTCTACCCGGTACGTCTGGCCATCGATGACCAGCGTCGTGCCAGCGATTTCGTCCTTGAGCAGCTCTCGCTCCTGACGGTTGGCGCGGTATTCAATGCTCTGGTTCAGGCGCAGGTTGGTGTCCTGGTCGGCCAAAGCAGTGAGGGGGAAAGAAAGCGGGAGGGACAGCAACAAGACGTAATGCAGGCGTGAAGGCTGGGGCATTGCTTGGCTCTCGGGGGGCCTTGAAATAGCTGCAATCAGGGCCGCAAGGCGGCCCTGATGCACTTAACTGACCAGCATCAAGCGGGTCGGCTTACTTCTTCACACCACCGAACGCGGTGTCGTAGTTACGGTTTTCGAACTTGGCGATACCGGCCAGGGAAGCGGCAGCGCCCGCGCCGAAGAAACTGCCCTGAGTGGTGCCCTTGGACAACTGCGCGTTGTTGGTCGGGTTGAGTGCCAGGGCCGCGCCAGAGAAGGCAGCGGTCGATTTGTCGATGTTGGCCGCCAACTGGACTTTCAGTGCACCGTTAGCCAGGTTACCGGTCAGGGTCGGGGCAGCAGCGCCGAAGCTCGCAGTCAGGTCACCCGACAACAGGTTGCCACCGGAGTAGTTGCTGATGCCCTGGACGGCATAGGAAACGTTGGTGGTCGGCAGCACGCGCCCCGTGGTATCACCGGAGTAGTAGACGACGCGGGTCGGGTCATTGTTGGTACCGTTCTGCGACCATTCGCCGAAGTAGACTTGCTGGGTGGAAACCTGCTTGAAGTCAAAGTTACCCAGGGTAGCGTGCGATGGCGGCATCATGGCTGTAGTGATAGTGGTCACACCATGGGTATCAGCCGCGACCATGCCCTTGAGGCCGCTGAACGCAACTTTCGTACCGTTGTAGAAAGCCGACACACCCACGGCAGGCGCGCCCGCTTCACCGGGATGATTGGTAGAGTTGCCTTGGGCGCCACCCACTACGATGGCGCCTGTGTAGCTCTGCCCCGAGGCGGTGTCAGCCTGCGCAACACCAGCCAGACCCAGGAGTGCAACTGCAAGTACGGAAACATTGAACGCTTTCATTTCATAATCCATTGATAAGTTAATAGTATCCAACACACAAGCACGTCCGACGTTCGGCGCCGTTCACCCGTCCATAATCAATTCACCTCAGAAGTTTGCTGTTAAACCGATTTTCAGTGTTCGGCCTGGTGCGGGCATGGCCGACCGGGTCAAAGGGTCCAAATAATAGAGATTGGTCAGGTTGGTACCGACCAACTCGACACTCACGTCGTCGGTGAGCTTGTAGTTGACATACGCGTCATAGGTCACAATGTCATCCCAGGACAATGGCGTATTCAGGTAGTAACTAACCATGGGATTACCGCTGTAGTTACTGTGAAACTTGCTGTCATGTCCCTTGTAGTAAATGACACGCCCACCCACTTCCAGGCGACGGTCAAGGAAACGTGCGCCCAACCCAAGGTTGGCGGACCATTCAGGCATTGCCATACCCACCAGGTAACCACCGATAAAGCCGTCATCCACGCAGTTCGGGGTAGCGCCGGTGGCGTCCAGTTGCATCGCCGAGTTTTCATCGCACACTTCATTCTTGAGCACATGCGCCACGCTCAAGTCAGTGAAAAAACCGCCATTATCGTATCGGCCTTGTAACTCAACGCCTGCGGTAGTTTGTTTCTCTATATTGGAGAACACCAACTGCGGGCTACGCTCGATGACGTCATTGGTCGTGTTGTGATAATACGTTAGCTTTACATCCGCCTGCTCACTGCCCCACCAACCACTCAGGTTATGGATATAGGCGACTTCATAGTTATGCGCATGTTCAGGCTTCAAGTCCCATGGCGTCAGCGAAGCCGAGAAACCAACGGTACTTTCGAACATGCTTGGGTAACGGATCGCTTCGCTGTAACGAAGGTAAAATCGGCCGTTCTCCGACGTGTAGAATGTGGCGGACAGGTTGGGCACCCACCCCTGATCCTTGCGGTGCCGCGCAGAGGTATCGACTGCCTGATTGACCAGATTACCCTCACTGTCGACAGCATCTGCAGCACCGCTGTACAGGGCAGCGCTGCATGTCACTATTTCCTCGCCAGCGGCAGCAGCCGCGATGCACGGGTTGTTACTACGCTGATACTTTCCCTTGCCGTCATGCGCCCAGTGTTTTTTCTGGTCCACATCGAGAACGTACGGCGTACTCGCTTCAATAGATGCCTTATCAGCCTGCCGTTCGGCTTCGCTATAGCCGAACATGTCCCAGAACATTTGTGCGAATTGAAGTTTTTCATCCACAACTGCGCGCCACTCCTCCTGCGACAGCTGTTTACGCGTGGTATACCAGAGCTCTTTACCGCTTGGGACAACCTGAGTACTCACGCCCGTGTCACGCTGCTGACGCTTGAGAAAATCATCGAACGACCAGTACGAGGAGTAGCGCCCACCCGCTGTGAAGCGTGCAAAGGAGACGGGCTGCCAATCGAAGTTGAAGTTGTATTCCTGCTCTTCGCGACGCCCGGCCCTGGGAAACAGACGCGTTGCCGAGAACGTGGTCGGGTCATAGATGCTGTCGCCCGAACTTAGCTTTTCATGCTGGTAGCTCCCGCCCAACGTCAAATCCAGGCTGTCGAGCAACTTCAACTTGTTGCTGACCGTGAGCCCGGCCCGGTCATGCTTGGCATTGGCCACAGCGGTATTACGAAACTCGCGATTCTGCGCCGTGGTTTCGTTGGGAACGCCACCCGAACTGTAGGTATCGCTGACGGTCCGGGTCATCCACAGGTTCGAGTAGAAGTCGACCCAGCGGTTGTCTTCTGGGTTGAGCTTGTACTCCACGTTATAGGCCTTGCTGTCTACATGGCTCAGCGGCCACTGTGGCACGCCGTAGGTCGCGGCATCATAGGTACTCCCCGGCGTGAAAAATGAAATACGCGAGGGCAGGATCTCGCCATACAACGAGTCAGTGGCACGGTAGCCAAATTCCAGGCTCTGGCCCTCGTCGATCTTCCAGGTAGCCTTGGCCAGCCACGACTCCATCTTGCTGGAACTGTTCGGTACTTCATCGCCAGGCTTGTAGATGCGCGCCAGATTGGGCACGTAGTCCCACTTGCCATCCACCAACTCGCCACTGGCGTAGTAACTGCTCTTTTTCTTGCCCGCGTAGTGGTTGCCCTTTTCCCGGTAGGCGTAGGCGCCCATCAGGTCGAAATGCTCCTGGCGCGTACCCAGTGCCAACCGATAGGCCTTGTCGTCGCTCGACAGCAGGTCGTTGCTGCTACTGGTGCGCGGGTGCTTGTACAGCGACGGGTCGTAGTACGAATTGATCGGAATGTACTGGTAATCCGCACCGGGCATCTGCCCGGTCATCAGTGTGGGCAGCTTCGGGGATACCGAATTGTTACTGCCCTCGATCTTGAACTCGCCGCCGAATGCTTCGCCCTCCTTGAGGATGTCATCGACGCTCAGGGTATTGGCCACCACCGCGCCGCCGACACCGCTGTAGACATTGCGTTCCAGGTTCGGCCCCTTGATTACCTTGATCGAACCGATCAGGTTGGGGTCGATGTAGTTGCGGTTGTTGGCCCCCATGTAGCCGCGGTACACGGTCAGCGCCTGCTCGGTGCCGTCGATGGTCAGCGGCACCCGCCCAGGGCCCTGGATGCCACGTACGTTCGGGTCCAGCGCACCGCTGTTGCGGGCGTCGCCGCTGTAGACGTTGAGCATGCCCTTGAACACGTCGGCGGGGGCGGCGCCCTTGTAGCGCTCGATCTGCTCCTTGCCGGCGTAGACGGTGGAAATGTCCTGGTCGTAGATGTCGCTGTAGCCCTTCTCGTCCCGCGAGCGGCCGTCACGCTGGCCGTACACGTAGGTCGGGTGAAGGTCATCGGTGCCAGCGCTGGTGGCCGATTGCAGGTGGATCACCGGGCGGTCGGGCCCGCCACTCAGGCTGAAGCTGATCGGCAAACCACTCAGCAATTGCTTGAGCGCACCTTCCAGAGAGAAACGGCCCTGTACCGGGTTGGCGTACAGGCCATTGAAGGCCTCGCCGGTCAGGTAAAGCTCGGCGCCCGCCTGGCGTGCCAGCTGCAACATGGCATCTTCAAGTGCCCCGCCCTTCACATCGAATTGATGGTACTGGCCGGCCTGGCTGCGTGCGTCGCCAGCCGGGTCGGTGGCGGCCATGGCAGGCAGTACCGGCGTGGCGCCGCAGCAGGCCAACAGTGCCAGCTGAATCCCCAGGCTCAGCGTTCCACGTTGGGGGGCAAGACGCCCTGAAGCTCCCTTTGACATCGTTTCCAAGCACCCTAGCTAAAGACAAATAAGAGTTATTTGCATTCAGTAACGTGCGAAGCTGGAAAACACAGTAGAGCGATATGATCTATTAAATGGTTTTTTTAGATCAGTAAATCAGCATTAGACCTGGAAGCTCCAGCACCCGGGCATGTGCCTGCCTGGCCAACTGCCTCAGGGAGTCATCGACGTGGTCGACCCGTGCCACGGCATTCACCGGCAGGCGCCGCAGCGCATCGCCGCGCACCAGCGTCAACCCTGCGCGATAACGGCCTAACTGCTCGACTGCCTGGGCCAGGGTCTGCTGGCGCAGCACCACCCTGCCCTCCTGCCAGCTGGCCAGTTCCTCCGGGGATTGCTCCAGTGGCTTGAGCCCGGCATGTGGGCCGAAATACAGACTGTCGCCTTGCTGCAGCACGGCAGATGCCGAAGCATCGTCCAGGCCATGGGAAACCAGGTTGATTTCAACGCTGTGCTGCAGCACGCCCACCCAGCCAGAGCGGTCATCCTTGTCGACCGCGACCAGATAACGAGTGCCACGAGCGGTGATGGTTGCCCCTGGCGTGCTGACAGTGAAAGGTCGTGGCTCCGCTTCGCCAACGGGTGAAGGGCTGAAGACTGCCTCGCCGTGCTTGAGGCGCACCATACGTCGCTGGCCGTCATACGCGATGCTGAGAATACTGCGGCTGCCCAGCACAAGCTGGCTACCATCGCCCAATGTGACATGGCGCACTTCGCCATAGCCGGTCTGGTAGTCGGCGCCCAGGCCCTGCACCCAGAATGGCGGCGCCAGCCACAACCAACAGGCCATCGCGAATCCGCTGAGTACGCCACCACTGGCCCATGGCCGTTGCCATATAGCCTGTAGCCAGCCCTGCGGCCCGGCGGCGCGAGCTGGACGCGGTGGCCGCACATACCCCTGACGCAGCGCCGCACTGGCTTGCCAGGCGCGGTCGAGGCGCTGGGCGACGGCAGCATGCCGGGGGTCGGCTTCCAGCCAACGCCGATAGGCCGCTTGCTCGGCGGGACCGAGGCGACCTTGACGGTGTTTCATGACCCAATCGGCGGCCTTGCGCTCGATCGGGTCAACAGGTTCTGAGGGGTTCACGGTGCGGTGTTTGCTGCCTGTTGGTGTTTTTCTGGTAGCCCGGCCAGGTCAGCGCCTGGTCTAGTGATCAGGCTCAAGCCCTCGGCCGATCCTGGCCAGGGCACTGGCCAGGTGTTTTTGTACGGAACTTGTGGAAATTCGTAAATACTCGGCAGCCTCTTTGTGCGTCATGCCCTCCACCCGGCACAGCAGGAACACGTTGCGGGTGCGCTCGGGCAGCAACTCCAGGGTTGCGTGCAGGCGCTCAAGCTCTAATGCGCCCAGGGCCTGGTCCTCTGGCGAACTGGCTTCATCGATCAGGCCGTCGAAGATACTGGCCGGCTCGGCCTCGTAGCGCTTGCTGCCATAGCGCCGATGATGGTCGATCATCAGGTTGTGGGCAACGCGGAACAGGTAGGCCGGGGTCGCGAGCAGCCGCTCTACTCCATCCATCTGTGCCAGGCGCAGGAACGTTTCCTGGACGATGTCCGCTGCCAGGCTGGGCGTGCAGTTCTTGCGCAGCAGGTAGCGGTGCAAGGCGGTGGCATGTTCGTTGAAGAGTTGTTCCAGCACGTCAGCACTTTCCTATGCTCAGGCAAACTGGGGAGGCCGATTATAATGAGAATATTTCTCGTTAAGCCAGGCATTTTGCCACTCCAGGACGCCGCTGTTACAAAACAAAAAAAGCCTGGCAGAAGGCGATTTTTGTAGGAGCCGCGCCGCATGCTGGTAATAAAAAACCCGCGCTGTCACCAGCGCGGGTTTTTAGTCAAAGCAGAGCGATCAACGCTCCAGCAGAATCCGCAGCATGCGGCGCAGCGGTTCGGCGGCGCCCCACAGCAGCTGGTCACCCACGGTGAACGCGCCCAGGTACTGCGAACCCATGTTCAGCTTGCGCAGGCGGCCAACCGGGATGTTCAGGGTGCCGGTGACCTTGGTTGGGGTCAGTTCCTGCATGCTGATTTCACGCTGGTTAGGCACCAGCTTCACCCATGGGTTGTGCTGGCTGATCATGCCTTCGATGTCGGCGATCGGCACGTCTTTGTTCAATTTGATGGTCAGCGCCTGGCTGTGGCAACGCATGGCGCCGATTCGCACGCAGATGCCATCGACCGGGATCGGGCTCTTGAAACGACCGAGAATTTTGTTGGTCTCGGCCTGTGCCTTCCACTCTTCGCGGCTCTGGCCGTTCGGTAGTTCCTTGTCGATCCACGGGATCAGGCTGCCAGCCAGCGGCACGCCGAAGTTTTCGGTCGGGAACGCTTCGCTGCGCATGGCCTCGGCAACCTTGCGGTCGATGTCGAGGATGGCGCTGGCCGGGTTGGCCAGGTCTTCGGCAACGGCGGCATGGGTGGCGCCCATCTGCTTGATCAGCTCGCGCATGTTCTGCGCGCCGGCACCCGAGGCCGCCTGGTAGGTCATGGCGCTCATCCACTCGACCAGCCCGGCTTCGAACAGGCCGCCCAGGCCCATCAGCATCAGGCTGACGGTGCAGTTGCCGCCGATGTAGTTCTTGGTACCGGCGTCCAGCTGCTGGTCGATGACCTTGCGGTTGACCGGGTCGAGGACGATCACGGCGTCATCCTGCATACGCAGGGACGAAGCGGCGTCGATCCAGTACCCCTGCCAGCCGGCTTCACGCAGCTTGGGGAAGACCTCGTTGGTGTAGTCGCCGCCCTGGCAGGTCAGGATCACGTCGAGGGTCTTGAGTTCTTCAATCGAATAAGCGTCCTTCAGTGGCGCTGTATCCTTGCCCACGTTCGGGCCCTGGCCGCCAACATTGGAGGTAGTGAAGAACACCGGCTCGATAAGGTCGAAGTCCTGCTCCTCCAGCATCCGCTGCATGAGCACGGAACCGACCATACCGCGCCAACCGATCAGACCTACACGTTTCATCGCAACTACACCTTTGCTAAAAGTGGGCCGCCACCGGGAATTTTGGGTGGCGGGCCAGAGAGATTACAGATTCCGCAGCGCTGCGACTACTGCGTCGCCCATTTCCTGCGTACCAACTTTGCGGCAGCCTTCGGAGAAGATGTCGCCGGTGCGCAGGCCCTGGTCCAGAACCAGGCTCACGGCCTTCTCGATCGCCTCGGCGGCAGCCGACTGATTGAAGCTGTAACGCAGCATCATCGACACCGACAGGATGGTCGCCAGTGGGTTGGCGATGCCAAGGCCTGCGATGTCCGGCGCCGAGCCGTGGCACGGCTCGTACATGCCCTTGTTGTCGGCATCCAACGACGCCGAAGGCAGCATGCCGATGGAACCGGTCAGCATGGAAGCTTCATCCGACAGAATGTCACCGAACATGTTGTCGGTCACCATCACGTCGAACTGTTTGGGGGCACGAACGAGCTGCATGGCCGCGTTGTCGACGTACATGTGGCTCAGTTCCACATCCGGGTAGTCCTTGGCCACGTCTTCGACCACTTCACGCCACAGCTGGCTGGAGGCCAGGACGTTGGCCTTGTCCACCGAGCACAGCTTCTTGCCGCGCACGCGGGCCATGTCGAAGCCGACACGGGCAATGCGGCGCACTTCGCTCTCGCTGTAAGGCAGGGTGTCGTAGGCCTGGCGCTCGCCGCCTTCCAGCTCGCGCTGGCCACGCGGGGCACCGAAGTAGATACCACCGGTCAGCTCACGAACGATGAGGATGTCCAGGCCCGAAACGATTTCCGGCTTCAGCGACGAGGCATCGGCCAGTTGCGGGTAGAGGATGGCCGGGCGCAGGTTGGCGAACAGGCCCAGTTGCGAACGGATTTTCAGCAGGCCGCGCTCCGGGCGAATGTCTCGCTCGATCTTGTCCCACTTCGGGCCACCCACGGCGCCCAGCAGCACGGCATCGGCCTGGCGCGCACGCTCCAGGGTTTCGTCGGCCAGTGGCACGCCGTGCTTGTCGATGGCGGCACCGCCGATCACGTCGTGCGCCAGGCTGAAACCGAGCTGGAACTTGTCGTTGGCCAGCTCCAGCACCTTGACCGCTTCGGCCATGATTTCCGGGCCGATACCGTCACCTGGGAGAATCAGAATCTGCTTGCTCATGCTTTCCTCTATCCATTCACGCGGTGCGGCCAAACGGGCCCCACCGAAAAGTGCTTAACGCTCGGCCCACAGCACCAGCACATCGGTGCTGAACGAGCCATCGGCCTCGATTTGGTAATACTGCCGTACTTCTTCGCCCATGGCTTGCTGCAATTGGCGGATGGCCACTCGCATCGGTTCTGGGGTGCGCATGCGCTCTACCCAGGTGTTCCACTCCAGGCGCAGCGGTTGACGGGTGTGGCTGCGCACATGCAGGCCGGCTTCGCTGACCTGGCGCTGCCATTCGGCGGCGGAGTAGTCGCGCACATGGCTGGTGTCGCGCAACACTTCGACCGTTTGCAGGTAGGTGTCGAGCAACGGGCTGCCCGGCGACATCACGTCGATGAACGCCGCCACGCCACCCGGCTTGAGCACCCGGCGCACTTCGCGCAGGGCCAGGCCCAGGTCGCTCCAGTGATGGGCCGAGTAGCGGCTGAAGACGAAGTCGAACGAGGCATCGGCGAACGGCAGGCGTTCGGCGGCGCCGCGCTCGGTGGTGATATTGGCCAGGCCGCGCTCGGCAGCGGCGCTGGCGACCACGTCGAGCATGGATTGCGAGAGGTCGTAGGCGACCACCTCGGCGACCAGCGGGGCGACGTGGAAGCTGACATGACCGGCACCGCAGCCCAGGTCCAGCACGCGAGCATGGGCCTGCCCTGCCAGCTCGGCTTGCAGCAGGGCAAACTCACTGCCCTGGGCGTGCACGGCGCTGCTGAGGTAGGCGTTGGCCTGTTCGCCGAACTGGCGTTGGACCACGTCGGTGTGGGTGGTGCTGGTCATGGGAGCATTCCTTTCGATTGTCATCACCAGTGCCGGCCTCATCGCGGGACAACCCCGCTCCCGCAAGGCCAGCACTCACTGCTATATCACTCAGGCATCACGGAACAGCCAAGGCTGCCCGGCGCGGTGCTTGCCTTCGAAGGCCTTGATCGCATCGCTGTCCTGCAAGGTCAGGCCGATATCGTCCAGGCCGTTGAGCAGGCAGTGCTTGCGGAACGCGTCGATCTCGAAGTGCAGTACCTTGCCATCCGGGCGAGTCACCGCCTGGGCCTGCAAGTCGATGGTCAGTTGGTAGCCGGGGTTGGCTTCGACCTGCTTGAACAGCTCGTCCACTTCCTCATCGCTGAGGATGATCGGCAGCAAGCCGTTCTTGAAGCTGTTGTTGAAGAAGATATCGGCAAAGCTCGGCGCGATGATGCTACGGAAGCCATATTCGTCCAGCGCCCACGGGGCGTGCTCGCGGCTGGAGCCGCAACCGAAGTTCTCCCGCGCCAGCAACACGCTGGCACCCTGGTAGCGCGCGTGGTTGAGCACAAACTCCTGGTTGACCGGGCGCTTGCTGTTGTCCTGGTAGGGCTGGCCCACGTCCAGGTAACGCCACTCGTCGAACAGGTTCGGGCCAAAGCCGGTGCGCTTGATCGACTTCAAGAACTGCTTGGGGATGATCTGGTCGGTGTCGACGTTGGCACGGTCCAACGGCGCGACGAGGCCAGTGTGCTGGGTAAAGGCTTTCATGCTGCGCTCCCTTGGATCAACTCGCGGACATCGATGAAATGGCCGGCTACCGCAGCAGCGGCGGCCATGGCCGGGCTGACCAGGTGGGTACGACCACCGGCGCCCTGGCGGCCTTCGAAGTTGCGGTTGGAGGTGGACGCGCAATGCTCGCCGCTCTCCAGGCGGTCCGGGTTCATCGCCAGGCACATCGAGCAGCCCGGTTCACGCCATTCGAAACCGGCTTCGAGGAAGATCTTGTCCAGGCCTTCACGCTCGGCCTGGGCTTT
Source organism: Pseudomonas sp. NBRC 111132 (assembly GCF_001320565.1). Classification (NCBI taxonomy): domain Bacteria; kingdom Pseudomonadati; phylum Pseudomonadota; class Gammaproteobacteria; order Pseudomonadales; family Pseudomonadaceae; genus Pseudomonas; species Pseudomonas sp. NBRC 111132. The sequence continues at coordinate 22,209 of NZ_BCBI01000031.1, read as the reverse complement.
GACCAGGCCCGAGCCCGGTACGACGATGGCTTGCTTGACGCTGGCGGCCACCTTGCGGCCCTTGGCGATTTCCGCCGCGGCGCGCAGGTCTTCGATACGCGAATTGGTGCACGAGCCGATGAACACGCGGTCCAGTTTGATATCGGTGATCGCCTGGTTGGCGGTCAAGCCCATGTACTTCAACGCACGCTCGATCGAACCACGCTTGACCAGGTCGGCTTCGGCAGCCGGGTCCGGTACGCGCTGGTCGACGGCCAGGACCATCTCGGGCGAAGTGCCCCAGCTGACCTGTGGCTTGATCTGGCTGGCATCCAGCTCGACCACGGTGTCGAACACGGCGTCTTCATCCGACACCAGGTCTTTCCACGATTCGACCGCTTGCTTCCATTGCTCGCCTTTCGGCGCGTACGGGCGGCCTTCGACGTAGGCAACGGTAGTGGCGTCGGTCGCCACCAGGCCCACACGGGCACCGGCTTCGATGGACATGTTGCAGATGGTCATGCGGCCTTCCATCGACAGTTCGCGGATGGCGCTGCCAGCGAACTCCATGGCGTGGCCGTTGCCACCGGCCGTGCCGATCTTGCCGATCACGGCCAGCACGATGTCCTTGGCGGTAACGCCGGCTGGCAATTGGCCTTCCACGCGCACCAGCATGTTCTTCATCTTCTTGGCGACCAGGCACTGAGTGGCGAGCACGTGCTCGACCTCGGAGGTGCCGATGCCATGGGCCAAGGCACCGAAGGCGCCGTGGGTGGAAGTGTGCGAGTCACCGCAGACCACGGTCATGCCCGGCAAGGTGGCACCCTGCTCCGGGCTGATGACATGGACAATACCTTGGCGCTCGTCATTCATCTTGAATTCGACGATGCCGTATTCGTCACAGTTCTCGTCGAGGGTCTGCACCTGCAGGCGCGACACCTGGTCGACGATGGCCTCGATACCGCCCTTGCGCTCTGGCGTGGTCGGCACGTTATGGTCGGGCGTGGCGATGTTGGTGTCGATGCGCCACGGTTTGCGGTTGGCCAGGCGCAGGCCTTCGAAGGCCTGGGGCGACGTCACTTCGTGGATGATGTGGCGGTCGATGTAGATCAAGGACGAGCCGTCATCACGGCGCTTGACCTCATGGGCTTCCCAGAGTTTGTCGTAGAGCGTTTTGCCAGCCATCAGACTGTTCCTCATCAGCGTCTTTCTATGCCAAAGACCCCTTGGCTTGTACGGACGATGCTAGGGGGTTAGATTGAATAACTCAAATTCATAATTTTTATGCTTTGGATAACCCAAAGGAATACAAAACCATGGACCTGGCCAACCTCAGTGCCTTTATCGCCATAGCCGAAACCGGCAGCTTTTCCGGCGCGGCTGAACGCCTGTTCCTGACCCAGCCGGCCATCAGCAAACGCATCGCCGGCCTGGAACAGCAGTTGGACGTGCGCCTGTTCGACCGCCTGGGCCGCGAAGTGACCCTGACCGAAGCCGGGCGCGCCCTGCTGCCACGGGCCTACCAGATCCTCAACGTCCTTGATGATACCCGACGGGCGCTGACCAATCTGACCGGGGCCGTGAGCGGTCGCCTGACCCTGGCCACCAGCCATCACATCGGCCTGCACCGCCTGCCCCCGCTGCTACGGGCGTTCACCCGTCAATACCCGGCGGTGGCGCTGGATATTCAGTTCATGGATTCGGAACAGGCCTACGACGAGATTCTGCATGGCCGCGCCGAAATTGCCGTGATCACCCTCGCGCCCGAACCGCATCACCTGGTCAAGGCCGTGCCGGTGTGGGACGACGCCCTGGACTTCGTCGCCGCCCCCGAGCACCCACTGGCCAGCAACCAGGCGGTCAGCCTGGCTGACGTCGCCCGCCACCCAGCGGTATTCCCCGGCGGCAATACCTTTACCCACCATATTGTCCAGCGCCTGTTCGAAAGCCAGGGCCTGACGCCAAACATCGCCATGAGTACCAATTACCTGGAAACCATCAAGATGATGGTGTCGATCGGCCTGGCCTGGAGCGTGCTGCCACGCACCATGCTCGATGAACAGGTTGCACCCATCGCTTTGCCCGGCATACAGCTGTCGCGCCAGCTAGGCTACATCTTGCACACGGAGCGTACGCTATCGAACGCGGCCAGGGCATTCATGGCCCTGCTCGACAGCCACGCAGGGCCCGCCTGACCGGCCGTCAGCCAGGTATTTCCGATTCCAAGGACGCGTCATACGCCAAAGGTCTGGTACCGATGCCCAAATCAGCAAACCGCTTTTTGCGCCTGCCGCGAATACCTGCGGCTGATCCCCAGGAGTCCGAGCAGGCCTGGCAGAACGCGCCACAACTGCTGGCCGCGCTCAACGGCGCGCGCCTGGGCGCCTGGCTGTGGGACATCGAAAGCGGCAGGGTCAGTTGGTCGCGGGGCACCCAAGCCCTGTTCGGCTTCGATCCGCAGCGGCCACTGCCCGCCGATATCGATTACCTGGACCTGCTGCCCGAGGAGGATCGCGCCCGCACCCGCCAGGTGTTCCAGGCGGTGTTCAACGGCGAGCCCGTGGAGCAGGCCATGCGCCACCGTATCCGCTGGCCGGACGGTAGCCTGCACTGGCTTGAGATCAACGGCAGCCTGACCCACGACCCGCAGGGCCGGCCGCAGATGATCGGGGTGATCCGCGAAATCACCCGCCAGCGCGAACGGGAAACGGCGCTGATCAATTCGGAAAAGCGCTTCGCCACGCTGTTCCACCTCAGCCCCAACGCTATTTTGCTGACCCGTCGGCACGACGGCATGATTTTCGAAGTGAACCAGCATTTCGAGGACATGTTCGGCTGGCCCGGCAGCCAGGTGATCGGCAAGACCAGCCTGGAGTTGGGCCTGTGGGTCAACCCCGAACAGCGCCACCAGGTCATGGAATCCACCCGCGCCAACGGCGGCCCGCTGATCATGGAGGTGCAGTTCCGCGCCACCAGCGGCAAAGTGCATGACGGCATCCTCTGCACCCAGGGTATCGAGCTGGAGGGCGTGACCTTCCTGATCAGTACCTTCGTCGACACCACCGAACGCAAGCGCGCCGAGCAGGCCCTGAAAGACAGCCAGGAGCGCCTGGACCTGGCCCTGGACTCGGCGCAGCTGGGCACCTGGGACTGGCACATCCCCAGCGGCATGCTCTACGGCTCGGCCCGCGCCGCGCAGCTGCACGGCCTACCGCCGATCCCCTTTCATGAATCGTTCGATGCGTTTTTCGAAGGGGTACCGGAGCAGGAACGCAATTCGATGCGCCAGGCCTACCGCAGCCTGCGCGAAGGGCCCGCAGGCAATTACCAGATTACCTACCGGGTGCAGCTGGAAAGCGGCATTTCACGCTACATCGAAAGCCGCGCGCGGCTGTACCGCGACGAGCAGGGCAACCCGCTGCGCATGGCAGGCACCCTGCTCGACATTACCGACCAGGTGGAACGCGAGCAGCGCCTTAGCGCCTCGGAGGAGAAGTTTGCCAGCCTGTTCCAGGTCAGCCCCGACCCGATCTGCGTCACCCGCCAGGACACGGGCCAGTTCATCGAGATCAACCCGGCATTCACCCAGACCTTCGGCTGGAACGGCGAACAGGTACTTGGCCGCACTGCAGAAGAGATCGGCCTGTGGGCCGAGTCCATCGAGCGCGCGCAACGTATCGAGCGAGTGATCCGCGAGCAGGCCCTGAGCAACGTTGCCGTGGTGGTCAATCACCGCAATGGCGCGCCCCTGACCTGCGTGATTTCCAGCCGCCTGATCACCGTCGACGACCAGCCCTGCAGCGTTACCACCCTGCGCGACATTACCCAGCAGCAACGTGCCGAGGCCGCGCTCAAGTCCAGCGAAGAAAAGTTCGCCAAGGCCTTCCACTCCAGCCCCGACGCCATCACCATCACCGAACGCCACAGCGGCCGCTACCTGGAAATCAATGACGGCTTCTGCCGCCTGACCGGTTACAGCGCAGCCGAAGTGGTGGGCCACACGGTGTACGAGATCGGCATCTGGGCCGACGACAAGCAGCGCAGCGCACTGCTGGCCGAACTGCGCGAGCGTGGCCGGGTGCACCACCGCGAGATGCTCGGGCGCAACAAGCGAGGCGATATCCTCACCGTTGAGGTTTCGGTGGAACCGATAACCCTCAATGAAGTGGACTGCCTGCTGCTGAACGCCCGCGACGTCAGCCAGCTGAAGAACGCCCAGGCACAGATACGCCACCTGGCCTACCACGACCCGCTGACCAACCTGCCAAACCGTGCCCTGCTGATGGACCGCCTGAGCCAGCAGATCGCCCTGCTCAAGCGCCATAACCTGCGCGGCGCCCTGCTGTTCCTCGACCTCGACCACTTCAAGCACATCAACGATTCGCTGGGCCACCCGGTGGGCGACACCGTGCTGAAGATCATCACCGCCCGACTGGAGGCCAGCGTGCGCCTGGAAGACACCGTGGCGCGGCTGGGTGGCGACGAATTCGTGGTGCTGCTCAGCGGCCTGGAAGGCAGCCGCGAACTGGTGGAAGAGAAGGTGCGCGAGCTGGCCGACACCCTGCGCGAACTGCTGGCCGAGCCGATGTCGCTGGATGGCCAGCGCCTGCAGGTAACACCCAGCATCGGCGTGGCACTGATCCCCGACCACGGCGCCACGCCGGCCGACCTGCTCAAGCGTGCCGATATCGCCCTGTACCGGGCCAAGGACTCGGGACGCAACACCACCCAACTGTTCCACACCACCATGCAGAAGGCCGCCAGCGAGCGCTTGCGCATGGAAAACGACCTGCGCCTGGCATTGGCCCGTGGCGAACTGGCGCTGCACTTCCAGCCGCAGGTGGATGCCCGCGACAACCGCATTGTCGGCGCCGAAGTGCTGCTGCGCTGGCACCACCCTCAACTGGGCCAGCAACCGCCCCCACAGTTCATTCAGGTGCTGGAAGAAAGCGGCCTGATCCTTGAAGTTGGCAGCTGGATTCTCGACGAAGCCTGCGACGCCTGCGCCCGCATGCTGACCGACGGGCTGATCGACGCCGATGACTTCAGCCTGTGCGTGAACATCAGCCCCAGGCAGTTCCGCCAGAACGACTTTGTCGGCCGGGTGCTGCGCAGCCTGGACGACTATCGCCTGCCGCGGCATATGCTGAAACTGGAAATCACCGAAGGCATTGTCATCCAGAATCTGGAAGACACCATCAGCAAGATGCGCGAACTGAAGCGCTACGGGGTGAGTTTTGCCATGGATGACTTTGGCACCGGCTATTCCTCGCTGACCTACCTCAAGCGCTTGCCGGTGGATGCGTTGAAGATCGACCAGACCTTCGTGCGCGATGCACCGATCGACCCCAACGACGCCGAAATCGTCCGCGCCATCGTCGCCATGGCCCGCAGCCTGGACCTGGCGGTGATTGCCGAAGGGGTGGAGCTGACCGAACAGCTGGAGTTTCTCGAACGGCTGGGCTGCCACCTGTACCAGGGCTACCTGCACAGCCGGCCGCTGCCGTTGCCGGAGTTTCGGCAGATGCTACTGGAGGCGCCCGCAGATTATTGAGCCGGCGTGTAAACGCAAGAAGGGCACCCGAGGGTGCCCTTCTTCACATCTGCGCCTTCAGTTCAGCGCTGGCTTGTCGCCATTGATCGGGATGCGCTTGGCCTTGGCTTCTTCAGGCACGATGCGCAGCAGGTCGATGCTGAGCAGGCCATTGGCCAGGCCGGCGGCCTTGACTTCGATATGGTCGGCCAGGCGGAACGACAGCTTGAAGGCGCGTTGCGCGATACCTTGGTGCAGGTAGGTCACCTCAGTGGCGCCATTTTCGCGCTTGCCACCGGTTACGGTCAGGACACCTTTTTCAACCTGCAGGTCGAGGTCCTGCTCCTGGAATCCGGCTGCGGCAACCACGATGCGGTAGTGGTCATCACCATGCTTTTCCACGTTGTAGGGCGGGTAGCTGCTACCGGCCTCATTACGCGCCGCGGACTCGAACAGGTCGTTGAAACGGTCGAAACCAACGGAATGGCGGAACAGTGGAGCGAGAGAGAAAGCGGTGGTCATGGTCATAAACTCCTGAGAATCAGCAAGTAAGTCATTACGCGACCCGACTTCGGCATCGCGTACTCAAGAGATATGGCCGAGGGAAATGCTTTCAAGGGGCAAGCAGAAAAAATCTGATTTCTTGCACGGGATCTGGTGGCTGCTTCGTCGGTAACCCCGCGAAGCAGCCGACTCAGGCAACACATGCTTCCAGAGCTTGAGGCTCAACCCCAAGCAAACGGCTGATCCGCGCGCAATCATCCTCCCGACGCAACTCGGCAAACAACACCACCGCTTCGGGGTAACTGCGGGTCAACATCGCCAGCCACTGCTTCATCCGCCCTGGCGCATAGCGCGGCGACAACTTGTTCTGGGCCTGGCGCCAGAACTCGCGCAACAACGGCAGCAGGTCATCCCAGCTCATCGGCTGATAGTCGCGCCCCTCACGCGCGGCGGCTATCTGCAGGCCCAGGTCTGGGCGCGACACCAGCCCACGGCCCAGCATGATATCTTCGGCCCCACTGACTTCACGGCAACGCCGCCAGTCGTCGACGGTCCAGATCTCGCCATTGGCGAACACCGGCACCTTGACCACATCCTGTACCCGCGCCACCCACTCCCAATGCGCGGGTGGCTTGTAGCCCTCGACCTTGGTCCGTGCGTGCACCACCAGGTGCGCAGAACCGCCTTCGGCCAGCGCCGTGGCGCACTCCAGCGCCCCATCAGGGCTGTCGAAGCCCAGCCGCATCTTCGACGTGACCGGGATATTCGCCGGAACCGCACGGCGTACTTCACGCACGATGGCATGCAGCAACTCCGGCTCCTTGAGCAGCACGGCACCACCGCGTGACTTGTTCACGGTCTTGGCCGGGCAACCGAAGTTCAGGTCGATCACCGGCGCCCCCAATTCACAAGCCAGCGCGGCGTTCTCCGCCAGGCACACCGGGTCCGAACCCAGCAACTGCACGCGCATGGGCACCCCGGCAGCCGTGCGCGCGCCCTGGCGTAATTCGGGCGCCAGCTTGTCGAACGAAGAAGGCGGCAGCAGGCGGTCGCACACGCGAATGAACTCGGTGACGCACCAGTCGATACCGCCCACGCGCGTCAGCACGTCGCGCAGGATGTTGTCGACCAGCCCCTCCATGGGGGCCAGGGCAATTTGCATGTTGGGGTCTCGGGGTAAAAAGCCGGCAGTCTAACAAAAATTGCCGGCGATTCAGGCGCCGATCAGCGCCGGACCGTAACCCTCGATGAATTCCGCCGGCATACGCTTGGGTTTACCGCTGGACAACTCGATGCAGGCAAAGGTGGTTTGCGCGCGCAGCAGGGTTACACCGTCACGTGGGCGCTTGAGCTGGAAGCGCCGGGTCATGCGCAGCCGCTGGTCCCAATCGATGATCCAGGTGGCCAGTTGCAGCTCGTCGTCCTCGTAGGCGGCAGCCAGATAATCAATTTCGTGACGCACCACGGCCATCGCCCGGTCCAGGCGCCGATACTCGGCCAGGTCCAGGCCCAGGCGCTGGGAGTGGCGCCACGCGCAGCGCTCCAGCCAGGTGACATAGACTGCATTGTTGGCGTGGCCGAGGCCGTCGATATCCTCGCTGCCGACGCGCAGGTCGATGACGAAGGGTGTTGCCAGGTCCCAGCTCATGTTCGCTTCCTTGGCGCAAAAAGTGAATTTAGCAGCGACCTGCAGAAGAATGTCCAGCCCTACCGCCCTGACACGGCCACTCCTGCAACGACAGGGGCAGCCTGCCAATCAGGCGCTTTGCCGCGCCGGTGCGGCTGCGCGGGCCAGCAATTCGAGCACGGCTTCACCCAGACGCGGGTCAGCCAGCACCCGCTGGTGGCCGCCCTCTTCCAGCAGCATCAGGCGGCTATCGAACCAGGCCTTATGGATTACATGGGCTTCATCGGGAGCCACCAAGGCATCATCGGCGGCATGCACCACCAACCCCGGCAATTCCAGCTGGTAACCGGTCACATCCAGCCGCGCGATCTGCATGCCCACATCCCGCTCAATCTGGCGAATGAACGCCGCCCGTGCCCGCGCCGGCAACCCCAGGTGATGGGCAAAACCTCGCAACACGCCTAGCAGCCGCGCCGGGGCCGCAATGCTTACCGCCGATTCTGTGCGCAACCCCATCTGCAGGGCCAGCAACACACTGGCCCCCCCCATGGAATGGCCAATGACCGCACGCAGTGGCGGTAACTCGGCGGCAGCCTCAAGCAGCGCTCGGGCAAACAGCACCACATTGGCCTGCTCGCCAGGCGAACGCCCATGCCCCGGCCCCTCCAGCGACACTACCGTGTGCCCGGCCTGGACCAGGGTTTCGATCAAGGCGGCAAACTGGGTCGGGCGCCCTTCCCAGCCATGCATCAGCAGCACGGTCGGCCCCTGGCCCCAACGCAAGGCCGACAGGCCGAAGCGCAGGGTAATGCGCTCGGCGCTGGCCAGCATGGGCAGCTCCCAGTCCCGCGGCGGCAGGTTGCGCGGGGTCATGAAGGCACGACGCATCTTGCCCGCGACATGCTCAGGGGCCAGGCGGCCCAGGGTGCCATTGACACCACGAATCCAGCTCAGGGTGGTCATCGCCATGCTCCAGGGTTAAAGCACCGCCGATTTGGCGGCGCGCAGAATACGGTCAGACAGGTCACTGGTACCCAAGGCCCGCGCCAGCGCCAGGCCACCGACCATCAGCGCCAGGTCGGCCAGCGCCTTGTCGGCATCCTCAGGGCGGTCAACCATTGCGGCGGTCATCAATTCGATGTGCTCGGCCAGCACCTCGCGGAAAACCTCCGGCAGGCGCTGCATTTCGCCCAGCGAGTTAGGCAACGGGCACGCGTGCACTTCGGCGTCCCGGTGCTTGCGCGACAGGTAGAAGGCCCCGGCCAGCGCACGCCGCCCGGCACCATCGAGATTGGGGTCGATCTGGGCGAGCAAGGCGCGGCGCTCGCCCAACAGCTGGCGGAATGCTTCGAGCATCAGCTCGTCTTTGCTGTCGAAGTGGGCATAGAAGCCGCCGACGGTCAGGCCTGCCGCGCCCATCACCTGACTGACGCTGGGCTCCGCCGGGCCATGCTGGATCAGCGCACTGCGCGCAGCTTCCAGAATGCGTTCACGGGTTCTGCTCTTCTTGTCGCTCATCAGGGCACTCACCATGCAAAATATGATGATCGAAATATTATTCTCATCATATTTTTTGGCAAGCAAAATATTCAACCGTCGGTCGGTAGTGGTTTTTTGGAGAGGGGAGAAAAACAAAAGGCCCATTCAATAAGCGAATGAGCCTTTAAAGTCCCGCAAAACGCGGGTAAATGTGGCGTCCCCTAGGGGACTCGAACCCCTGTTACCGCCGTGAAAGGGCGGTGTCCTAGGCCACTAGACGAAGGGGACGTAACCTTCGCGAAGGTCCACTTGCGTGAACCCTGGCAGAAATGGTGGAGCTAAGCGGGATCGAACCGCTGACCTCCTGCATGCCATGCAGGCGCTCTCCCAGCTGAGCTATAGCCCCGAAACAAAAGGCTCATCAATAATCGACGAGCCTTTTTAAGCCCTGCAAAACGCAGGAAAAAGTGGCGTCCCCTAGGGGACTCGAACCCCTGTTACCGCCGTGAAAGGGCGGTGTCCTAGGCCACTAGACGAAGGGGACGTAACCTTCGTGCCGGCCCGCCAAAGCGAACCGCGGCAAAATTGGTGGAGCTAAGCGGGATCGAACCGCTGACCTCCTGCATGCCATGCAGGCGCTCTCCCAGCTGAGCTATAGCCCCAGATTTATAGCCTCGCGGCCCAGCGACATCGTGAAACATCGCCTGTGTAAAACTGGCGTCCCCTAGGGGACTCGAACCCCTGTTACCGCCGTGAAAGGGCGGTGTCCTAGGCCACTAGACGAAGGGGACGAACCTTCTTACCTTCAAGACCCGGTTGCTGGACCCGGTCTTGCTTATCAGCCTTGGCTGCTAAGCGGAATTTGGTGGAGCTAAGCGGGATCGAACCGCTGACCTCCTGCATGCCATGCAGGCGCTCTCCCAGCTGAGCTATAGCCCCACAATGTCGCGTTGAACCGAAGCGCTGGCTGGGTGCCTGGCGTTTCGTTTTCGTTCATCGCTGTGGACGGGGCGCATATTAAGATCGGATTGCAAAGCTGTCAAACTAATTTTTCAAAATATTCAAAAAAATTTTCACAGATAACAATCACTTACCGCCCTGCCCCAGTTCTTGGAGGTTTAGTTGAACCTGCAGGAGCGGGCTTGCCCGCGAATGCGGTGTTGAATTTACCATCGCATTCGCGGGCAAGCCCGCTCCTACAGGTTAGGGGTAAAGCTGAATCAGGCGATGGAAGCCAGCAGCTTTTCCCACTCTTTGTTTTCTTTCTTAGACACACCGCCCAGCAGGTCCAGGGCCTGGCGCAGGCGGTAGCGGGTCAGGTCGGGGCCGAGGATTTCCATGGCGTCCAATACCGAAACCGAGCTGGCCTGGCCGGTGATGGCGGCGAACATCAGCGGCATGGCATCACGCAGCTTCAACTCCAACGCCTCGACCACGGCCTGGATGCAACCGGTGATGCGCTCTTTTTCCCACTGGCGCAGGCTTTCGAGCTTCCACAGGATCAGCTGGATCACCTGGCGCACCTGGTCGGCCGACAGTTTCTTGCTTTCGAACAGCTTGGCATCCAGCTTCAGCGCACCTTCGAAGAAGAACCCGCCCAGCGGGGCAACCTGGCTGAAAGTCTCGACCCGGCCCTGCACATGCGGGGCGATCTTCATCATGTAGTCGCTGTTGAACGCCCACTTCTGCAGACGAGTGGCAAACTCTTCGACCGGCAACTCGCGCAGCCACTGACCATTGAGCCAGGACAGCTTCTCGATGTCGAAGATCGGGCCGCCCAGCGAGATACGCGACAGGTCGAAATGTTCGACCATCTCGGCCAGCGAGAATTTCTCGCGCTCGTCAGGCATCGACCAGCCCATGCGGCCCAGGTAGTTGAGCATCGCTTCCGGCATGAAGCCCATGCGCTCGTAGAAGGTGACCGAGGTCGGATTCTTGCGCTTGGACAGCTTGGACTTGTCCGGGTTGCGCAGCAGCGGCATGTAACACAGCTTGGGCTGCTCCCAGCCGAAGTACTCGTACAATTTGATCAGCTTGGGTGCCGACGGCAGCCACTCTTCCCCACGCAGCACGTGGGTGATGCCCATCAGGTGGTCGTCGACCACGTTGGCCAGGAAGTACGTCGGCAGGCCGTCGTTCTTCATCAGCACCTGCATGTCCATGCGGTCCCACGGGATTTCGACATCGCCGCGCAGCATGTCCGGCACCACGCAGATACCTTCGCTCGGGACCTTCATACGGATCACGTGCGGCTCGCCAGCATCCAGGCGGCGCTGCACTTCTTCGGCGCTCAACAGCAGCGCGCGGCCGTCATAGCGTGGGGTTTCGCCGCGAGCTTGCTGCTCGGCGCGCATCTGCTCCAGCTCTTCGGCGGTGCAGAAGCAGTAGAAGGCGTGGCCGGCGTCAACCAGTTCCTTGGCGTATTTGGCGTAGATATCGCCACGCTCGCTCTGCCGGTATGGGCCATGCGGGCCGCCGACGTCCGGTCCTTCGTTCCATTCGATGCCGAGCCAACGCAAGGCGTCGAAGATTTGCTGCTCCGACTCGCGCGTGGAGCGCAGCTGGTCGGTGTCTTCGATGCGCAGGATGAACTCACCGCCGTGCTGCTTGGCAAAGCAGTAGTTGAACAAGGCGATGTAGGCGGTGCCGACATGGGGGTCGCCGGTAGGCGATGGCGCGATACGCGTGCGTACGGTGGTCATGGAGAGTCTCGAACGAAAGATGAAACAAAGGCGGGATGTTAGCAGGAGGCAGGCACCGGGCTCCAGCAATGGCGCGAACGTCACTTGTCGACAGGCCCTGCGGCGCTGTTAAATTTGTTTACATTTTTGGAACGATAGTCCCCATGCCTGCTCAACTCAAACGCCGCCTGGCGATCTTCTTTACTCTGGTGGCCATCATCGCCCTCGCCTTCCTGGCCCACTGGTACTTCAAGGGCCGCTTCTACGAGAGCACCGACAATGCCTATGTGCAGGGCGAGATCACCCGTATCTCCAGCCAGCTTGGCGCACGTATCGACACTGTGCCGGTCGAGGACAACCAGCACGTCAACAAGGGCGACCTGCTGGTGCGCCTGGAAGCCGCCGACTTCGAACTGGCTGTCGAGCGCGCACACGCCGCCTTGGCCACCCGCGAAGCCGAGTACGCGCAGGCACAGAGCCGCCTGACCCAACAAGGTAGCCTGATTGCCGCTGGCCAGGCTCAGGTGGCGGCCAACCAGGCCACGTTCGACCGCTCACGCCTGGACCTGAGCCGCGCCGAGAAGTTGCGCAAGCCGGGTTATGTCTCCGAAGAGCGGGTCACCACCCTGTCGGCGGACAGCCATGTTGCCGGCTCCCAGGTCGACAAGGCCCGGGCCGACTTGCAGAGCCAGCGCCAGCAGGTCAACGCCCTGAACGCCGACCTGAAACGCCTGGATGCGCAAATTGCCAACGCCCGCGCCGACCTGGCCCAGGCCGAGCTGAACCTGACCCGCTGCGAAATCCGCGCGCCCATCAGCGGTACCATCGGCCAGCGCAATGCGCGCAATGGCCAGGTGGTACAGGCCGGCGCTTACCTGCTGTCGATCGTGCCGGACGAAGATATCTGGGTGCAGGCCAACTTCAAGGAAACCCAGATTGGCCACATGCAGCCTGGCCAGCGTGCCGAGCTGTTGTTCGACAGCTACCCCGACACCCCCATCGAAGGGCGGGTGGACAGCCTGTTCGCCGCCTCGGGCGCGCAGTTCAGCCTGCTGCCGCCAGACAACGCCACCGGCAACTTCACCAAGGTGGTGCAGCGTATCCCGGTAAAACTCACCTTCAGCGCCGACAACCCGTTGCACGGGCGTATCCGCCCTGGCATGTCGGTCACCGCCACCGTCGACTTGCGCCGCGAAGACGAAGGCCAACATGGCCGGTGATACGTTGCTCCGCCCCACTGCGGAGCCGACTCGGCGCGACTGGATCGCAGTGATGAGCGTGATGCTCGGTGCCTTCATGGCGGTGCTGGACATCCAGATCACCAACTCCTCGTTGAAGGACATTCAGGGCGCATTGTCAGCGACGCTGGAAGAAGGCTCATGGATTTCCACTTCGTACCTGGTGGCGGAAATCATCATGATCCCGCTGACGGCCTGGCTGGTACAGCTGCTGTCGGCGCGGCGCCTGGCCGTGTGGGTATCGGGCGGCTTCCTGCTGTCGTCGCTGCTGTGCTCGATGGCCTGGAACCTGGAGAGCATGATCCTGTTTCGCGCCTTGCAGGGTTTCACCGGCGGCGCGCTGATTCCGCTGGCATTTACCCTGACACTGATCAAGCTGCCCGAGCACCACCGCGCCAAGGGCATGGCGATGTTCGCCATGACCGCCACTTTCGCGCCCTCCATCGGCCCCACCCTGGGCGGCTGGCTGACCGAGAATTGGGGCTGGGAGTACATCTTCTACATCAACATCCCACCAGGCCTGGTGATGATTGCCGGCCTGATGTATGGCCTGGAGAAGAAAGAAGCGCACTGGGAACTGCTGAAAAGCACCGATTACGCCGGCATCGTCACCCTGGGCCTGGGGTTAGGCTGCCTGCAGGTGTTTCTGGAAGAAGGCCACCGCAAGGACTGGCTGGAGTCGAACCTCATCGTCGGCCTGGGGAGTGTGGCCCTGGTCAGCCTGATCACCTTCGTCATCTTGCAGTTTTCCAAACCGCACCCGCTGATCAACCTGCGCATCCTGGGTAACCGCAACTTCGGCCTGTCGAGCATCGCCAGCCTGGGCATGGGTGTGGGCCTGTACGGGTCGATCTACCTGTTGCCGCTGTACCTGGCGCAGGTGCAGGGCTACAACGCCTTGCAGATTGGCGAGGTGATCATGTGGATGGGTATTCCGCAGCTGTTCCTGATCCCCTTGGTGCCGCAACTGATGAAGGTGGTGTCACCCAAGGTGTTGTGCGCGTTGGGGTTCTGCCTGTTCGGGGCTGCCAGTTTCGGCTCTGGGGTGCTCAACCCGGACTTTGCCGGGCCGCAGTTCAACCACATCCAGATCATCCGCGCCCTGGGTCAACCGATGATCATGGTGACCATTTCGCTGATCGCCACAGCGTATATCCAGCCGCAGGATGCAGGGTCGGCGTCGAGCTTGTTCAATATCCTGCGTAACCTGGGCGGGGCCATCGGCATTGCCCTGCTGGCCACCCTGCTGGATGCGCGGACCAAGGTGTATTTCGACTACCTTCGCGAATCGGTGGTGCCGAGCAACCCCCAGGTAGCGGAAAGGCTGGCGCAACTGGCGGAGCGCTTGGGCAATGACAACGCGGCGCTGGGCAAGCTGAGCGAGATTACCCACCAGCAGGCCATGATCATGGCTTACAACGATGCGTTCCATTTTGTCGGGATAGGCTTGGCGGTAAGCATGGTGGCGGTGTTGCTGACCCGGAAGTTGCCGGAAGGGTTGAAAGCCGGGGAAGCACATTAAACACTCAAGGTGCTACGCGGCCACCGTGGGGGCGGCTCTTTCGCGACACAAGGCCGCCCCCACGTCATACTTCAGCTGGTAATCAACCGCTCGCGCAACTGGCTGATCTCGTCGCGCAACTGCGCCGCAGCCTCGAACTCTAGGTCGCGAGCGAACTGCATCATTTTCTCCTCCAACTGCTTGATACGCTTGGTGATCTCGCCCGGCGTACGCAGTTCGGCCTCGTAACGGGCGCTCTCCTCCGCCGCCTTGGCCATGCCCTTGCGCTTCTTGCTGCGCGCGCCAGGTACCGTGGCACCTTCCAGGATGTCGGTGATGTCCTTGACCACGCCCTTGGGCACGATACCGTTGGCCTCGTTGAACGCGATCTGCTTCTCGCGGCGGCGCTCGGTTTCATCGATCGCTCGCTGCATCGAGCCCGTCACATTGTCGGCGTAGAGGATGGCCCGGCCATTGAGGTTACGCGCAGCACGGCCAATGGTCTGAATCAGTGAGCGCTCGGAACGCAGGAAGCCTTCCTTGTCCGCATCGAGGATCGCCACCAGTGACACCTCGGGCATGTCCAAGCCTTCGCGCAGCAGGTTTATACCTACCAGCACGTCGAAGGTGCCCAGGCGCAGGTCACGGATAATCTCCACTCGCTCTACAGTGTCAATGTCCGAGTGCAGATAGCGCACCCGCACGTCGTGATCGGCCAGGTAGTCGCTAAGGTCTTCGGCCATGCGCTTGGTCAGGGTTGTCGCCAGCACACGCTCGCCTGCCGCGACACGCTTGCGGATCTCGGACAACAAGTCATCGACCTGAGTCAGCGCCGGGCGTATTTCGACCTGCGGGTCGACCAGGCCGGTCGGGCGCACCACCTGCTCCACCACGCGCCCGGCATGCTCAGCTTCGTAGGGGCCAGGGGTCGCTGAAACGAAAATGGTCTGCGGGCTGACATCCTCCCACTCGTCGAAACGCATCGGCCGGTTGTCCAGTGCCGAAGGCATGCGAAAGCCATACTCGACCAGGGTTTCCTTGCGTGAGCGGTCGCCCTTGTACATGGCGCCTACCTGCGGAACGCTGACGTGGGATTCGTCGATCACCAGCAGCGCATCGGGCGGCAGGTAGTCGTACAGGGTAGGCGGCGGCGCCCCGGCCGGGCGCCCGGACAGATAGCGCGAGTAGTTTTCGATGCCATTGCAGTAGCCAAGCTCGAGGATCATCTCCAGGTCGAAGCGGGTGCGTTGCTCCAGGCGCTGCGCCTCGACCAGCTTGTTGGCCTTGTGCAGGTATTCCAGGCGCTCCTTCAGTTCTTCCTTGATGCCCTCCACTGCTTCCAGCAGCGTTTCACGCGGGGTGACATAGTGGCTCTTGGGATAGAAGGTGAAACGCGGCAGCTTGCGGAAAACCTCGCCGGTCAGCGGGTCGAAGGCGGCGATGTTCTCCACCTCATCATCGAACAGCTCGATGCGGATGGCCTCCAGGTCCGATTCCGCCGGGAAAATGTCGATCACATCGCCCCGCACGCGGAAGGTGGCACGGGCAAAGTCCATTTCATTGCGGGTGTACTGCAAGTCCGCCAAGCGGCGCAGCAGCGCGCGCTGGTCGAGCTTGTCGCCACGGTCCACGTGCAGGACCATTTTCAGGTAGGTCTCGGGGCTGCCCAGGCCATAGATGCACGAGACGGTGGTGACGATGATGGCGTCGCGCCGCTCCAGCAGCGCTTTGGTCGCCGACAGGCGCATCTGCTCGATGTGGTCGTTGATCGAGGCGTCCTTCTCGATGAAGGTGTCCGACGACGGCACGTAGGCTTCCGGCTGGTAGTAGTCGTAATAGGAGACGAAGTACTCCACCGCATTGTTGGGGAAGAACGCCTTGAACTCGCCGTACAGCTGTGCGGCCAGGGTCTTGTTCGGCGCCAGCACCAACGTCGGGCGCTGCACGTGCTGGATGACGTTGGCAATGCTGAAGGTCTTGCCCGAGCCCGTCACGCCGAGCAGCGTCTGGTGCGACAGCCCCGCCTCGATGCCTTCGACCAACTGGCGGATGGCCTCGGGCTGGTCGCCTGCCGGCTGGAAACGGGTGACGAGCTGGAACTCGGACATGACGGACCTCGCGGCGCTGCGGCAACTGTAAATTTAGCCAGTAGTCTATACCCAAATGCGCCCGCTCGGGGGCGCTTTCAAGGCATAGCTGTGAACGCGTGTAACGGTGGACCCGGCAATTAGACCAATGGTCGAAAAATATTTGCGCAAATAACCGGAAAAGCTGCGCCAGAGTGTCGCGGTGACCGGTCGGTATCACTATACTGACTCCCCGTTTGTGCACCGCTTCAGTGCATTCGGCTGGAGCGTGTACGTCCTATCACTCTCCAATCAGAGCCGAAGTAACAATGAGCCTGTTTTCCGCTGTCGAGCTGGCACCCCGCGACCCTATCCTGGGCCTCAACGAAGCATTCAACGCCGACCCACGTACCGACAAGGTCAACCTGGGCGTGGGCGTGTACTGCAATGAGGAAGGCCGCATCCCGCTGCTGCGCGCCGTGATCGAAGCCGAGACCCAGCGTGCCGCACAGCACGCCTCGCGCGGCTACCTGCCGATCGACGGCATCGCCACTTATGACCAGGCCGTGCAAAAGCTGATCTTCGGCGCCGAGTCGCCACTGCTGGCCGCTGGCCGTGTGGTCACCGTACAGGCCGTCGGTGGTACCGGCGCACTGAAAATCGGTGCCGACTTCCTCAAGCGCATCTCGCCTGACGCCGTGGTCGCCATCAGCGACCCAAGCTGGGAAAACCATCGCGCGCTGTTCGAGTCGGCCGGTTTCCCGGTGCAGACCTATCGCTACTACGATGCGCCGACCAACGATGTGAACCGCGGCGGCATGCTGGAAGACCTCAACGCCCTGCCATCGGGCTCGATCGTCGTGCTGCACGCCTGCTGCCACAACCCGACCGGCGTCGACCTGAACCTGGACGACTGGAAAAATGTCCTGGAGGTGGTCAAGGCCAAGGGCCACGTGCCGTTCCTCGACATGGCCTACCAGGGCTTTGGTGATGGCATCGCCGAAGACGCCTTCGCCGTTCGCCTGTTCGCCGAGTCGGGCCTGGAGTTCTTTGTTTCCAGCTCGTTCTCCAAATCGTTCTCGCTGTACGGCGAGCGCGTCGGCGCACTGTCGGTCGTCACCGCCTCCAAGGACGAGAGCACTCGCGTGCTGTCGCAGGTCAAGCGCGTGATCCGCACCACTTACTCCAACCCACCAACCCACGGTGCAACCATCGTAGCCACCGTGCTGAACAGCGCCGAACTGCGCCAGATGTGGGAAACCGAACTGGGCGAAATGCGCCAGCGCATCCACGGCATGCGCAAGCAGATGGTTTCGCTGCTGGCCGAATATGGCGCCAATCGCGACTTCAGCTTCGTTGGCCGCCAGGTCGGCATGTTCTCCTACTCGGGCCTGACCGTTGATCAGGTGGCCCGCCTGAAGAACGATTTCGGCATCTACGCCCTGGACACCGGCCGTATCGCCGTGGCCGCGCTGAACCAGAGCAACATCCATGTGGTCACCAAGGCTATCGTGGAAGTGCTGTAACTCATTGTTTTGCCTAGGGGTGGCTTGACTTCCCCTGGGCAATCAGTAAGATACGCGCAGATTCCGCGATAGCTCAGTCGGTAGAGCAAATGACTGTTAATCATTGGGTCCCTGGTTCGAGTCCAGGTCGCGGAGCCAAACACTGAAAAAGCCCCCAGATGCGCAAGCAACTGGGGGCTTTTTCGTTGCATCGGGTTTATTGGCCCAGCGCTTCGGTCACCGGCTTGCCCTCATCCACCAGGCTCCAGACCAGCAGCTTGGCAGGCTGGGTCTTGCTGGCATTACGTGACACGCTATGCACGGTGCCGGGCGCCTCGTACCAGTACTGGCCGGCCTTGTAGGTCTTTTCCTGCTCGTTGTTGAGCTTCGATACCACCGCACCTTCCAGCACGTAGGCCATCACTGCACCTGGGTGCTGATGCGCAGGGGACGCTTCGCCGGGTGCGTAGCTGACGGTAAGCATGACGGCGGTTTTGCCGGGGGCATTCGAGGGTTGTTGCTGCTGCAGGACTGTGACCTGGTCGGCAACGTCGCCGTGGGCCCAGGCGGGGGTTTGGGCGGCGAGCAGAGCGAAGAGGATGAGCGTTGAGGGTTTCATGCTGGGCTTCTCCTGGATGGCAATTGCCAGCAGGTTAGGCCCTGACAGGCTGAAGACAAATGGCCAATCCTGGGGAAAATCAGGAGGCCGATTGTTGCCAGTGCCGGCCTTTCGCGGGCACTGGCAACAGAGCATTCAGCTGCTGCGCCCAATCGGATAAAACTCGCCCTGGCTCCATACTCCAAGCCATTCCTCACCCTCGATCTCACGCGGCACCGCCAGCTCCACCAGTTGGTAGAACACATTGCGGTGTATCAACGCCTCAAGGTTGCTGCGCATCAGCACATACGGCGACGGCTCCTGCGTCACCGGATCGATGACCACCCGCAGAGGATTGTCCGGCCCGGCCTCGACCTGGTCCTCGACATTGCTGGTAAAGCGCAGCACTTGCTGCTTGCCCTTGCCCTGCACGTCCAGCGCTACAGCCACGAACGGGGCATCGTCAACGCGAATGCCAACCTTCTCGACCGGAGTAATCAGGAAATAGTCATCGCCATCGCGGCGAATGATGGTAGAAAACAGCCGCACCATCGGTTTGCGCCCGATCGGCGTGCCCAGGTAGTACCAGGTGCCATCGCGGGCGATGCGCATGTCGATGTCGCCGCAGAAGTCCGGGTTCCACAGATGCACCGGCGGCAGGCCCTTGGCCTTGGGGATCTGCGCCAGAAGGTCATTGGCCTTGCCGGAATCGCTCATCACGCTTGCCTCATTCACTCATGCCCAGAAGGCTACGAGCGTACTCGCGCATCGGCGCACCAAGCAAATCCTCCGGGGTATTGTCGTGGAACGTCAACAAACCGCCACGACTCTTGATGCGGGCGGTGTCGATCAGGTAGCGGGTATTGGTTTCGATCAGCATCATCTGCACCACGCCACTGTCCCAACCCACGCGGTCGACGGCCTGTTCGTCGTACCACTCGTCACCATTGCCGATGCGGTCGTCGGTGCGCGCGAAACGCGTATACAACACGTAATCGGCGCCTACCGAGCGCGCCTGGGCAATGGCCTCCTCCAGGCCCAACGGGCCCTGGGCGCGGCGTACCAGCGGGAAATACTCGACGAAGCTCTTGAAGGCTTGCTCTGCCACTGCGTTCTGCCGTGGCACTGGCCCCTTGCCCGGCGGCACGAATGCACCCTGGCCGATGAAAATGAACGAGTCCGGTTGCAGGCGGATCGACAAGGTGCGGCGGGTTTCACTGTGATCCAACAGACCGGCATCGCTCATGTGATAGCGAACGCCCTCGCCCATATCACTGACATTCATGCAGCCGCCCAGCGCCATCAGCGCCAGCAGCAAGACCAGGCTACGCATCTTTCCTCCAGTGGCCGGCGACGAAAAACCGGCGAATAGCCGGCGGATGCAGCTTTTGCGCCAGCTTCAGCCACCGATCACCTTCATCACCGTAACGCCCCCGGAAAACGCCAGCTCCTGCTTGTCTGCCAACGCCTTGACCAACAACCGTTGCAGGGCTGGCAGCGCCTGATGGCGTGGCTTTTCCAGCAGGTCACCGACGAAGTGGCGGTTGCCTGACGACAGACAGCCATGCAACCAGCCCGTTGAAGACAGGCGCAACCGTGAGCAGGTACGGCAAAACGGCACAGTCTCGTTGGCGATAACACCGAAGTAGCCCTTGCCGGGGATTTGATAACGCAAGGCAGTGGCATCCAAGGGCGCGTCGACCTGGGCATAGGTATGCTTGCCGCCAATCAGCGTGAGCAGCTGGTCGAGGCCGACGAACTGCTGCAGGAAAGCATTGTGATCACGGGCCAGATGGCCCATGCGCATCAGTTCGATGAAGCGCAACTCGAAGCCGCGCTCAAGACAGTATTCCAGCAGCGGCAGCACCTGGTCGAGGTTCTGCCCACGCATCGGCACCATGTTCACTTTCACCTGCATGCCCAGGGTGCTGGCTTGCTGCATACCCGCCAGCACGCAGGCCAAGTCGCCGCCTCGGGCGATACGGCGGAAGGCTTGCGGGTCGAGGGTGTCGAGGGAAACATTCAGGCGACGAATACCGGCCGCCTGCAACTGCGGCAATTTGCGCTCCAGCAGCTGGCCATTGGTAGTCAGCGAGATATCGTCGAGATCAAGTTTGGCCACGCCAGCCAGAAAGGCGTCCAGGCGCGGGCTGATCAGCGGTTCACCGCCGGTGATGCGCAGGCGCTCGACGCCGGCAGCTTCGATCAGGTAGGCCACGCCACGGGCCAGGGAGTCTGCTGAGAGTTCGTCCTGCGCCGCCACCAGGCGCTTACCGTCGGGTACGCAGTAAGTGCAGGCGTAATTGCAGGCAGCCGTCAGGCTGACACGCAGGTTGCGAAAGCGCCTGCCTTGACGATCGACAATCATGAATGACTCCGGCATGGATGATGAGGGGCAGGCGAAACCTGACTCATAAATCAGGTTTTTGCAAGCCCCCACCGCACCCTACCGGCTTCAGCGGGAAGTGACGAAGCGCTTCAGTTGGTTGGTTCCGGGTCGCGCTTACGCTTGTTGCCCATACGCACGCCAATGTCCATCAGAAACTGGAAGAAGCCTTCCTGGTCTTCCAATACATTGCTCCAGAACGGCGAGTGGTACAGCGCCACGGCGCCATGCACCAGCGCCCAGGCGGCGCAGTAATGGAAGTACGGCGGCACGTCTTCGAGTTTACCTTCGCTGATACGACCCTTGATCAGTTGGGTCAGGCGATCGAAGTTGGAAGCGCGGATGCTGTGCAACTGCTCGACCATTTCTGGCACCTGGTTGCCCTTGACCACCTTTTCTTCAAGGCGATCGAACAGCCGGTATCGTTGCGGATCGCGCATGCGGAACTCGAAGTAGGCGCGCGACAGGGCTTCCTTGTCACGGTCGACATCGGCCGAGTGCAACAGCGCGTTCAGGTCGCGCTCGTAGTCGAGCATCAGGCGCAGGTAGATTTCCGCCTTGGACTTGAAGTGCTTGTAGATCGTGCCTTTGCCGATGCCCACGGCGTCGGCGATCATCTCGACGGTGACGCTGTCTTCGCCCTGTTCGAGAAACAGCTTGAGCGCGGTGTCGAGGATTTCCTGTTCGCGACGGCGAAACTCACGGACCTTACGAGGTTCTTTCTGCATGGGAAGGACTGGATGACAATCGAAGCGGTTTATTATGCCTAACTTGCGGGAAATTGCACGGATCATCCAAGCATGGCAGTGTTTCACGATGCATACGGCCATGCGATGCGGGAGGAACGGAACGGCGGCGTATTCCAAATCTGTTTAAAAAACGACCAATATGCACTGGCACTGCGCCAAACCTGACCAATACTTGAAGTGTTGGCGCGGCGCATCCCCCCCAAGTGGCGCGCCGATAAAGGTGCTCAGGGACCGCGTACCTTTGTTTTACTCCTAATGGTCTTAACCCGGATTCCTCCCCCAGAACCCGGGTTTTTTTTGCTTACGCGACGGGCCGCAAAGCGGCCCGCACTCCCGCTCGACATTTGTACTGTGCTTTTGATC
>NZ_BCBI01000030.1:0-76065 GCF_001320565.1 Pseudomonas sp. NBRC 111132 | reverse complement strand
GGCGGGGCGATATGAGAGGGGGGGATGGCACCGGCTTTGCCGGTGTTCGCGGCTGAAGCCGCTCCCACTGGACCGTGCTTGGCCCGGGCTTGCGCTGTACCTGTGTAGGAGCGGCCTTGTGTCGCGATCGGGCTGCGAAGCAGCCCTAGGATGTCAGCGTGGGTGCATAAATCGTGGGGCCGCTTTGCGGCCCGATCGCGACACAAGGCCGCTCCTACAAAGGTGAAGGTGCCAGCCTTTAGATGCTGCGGGGGCGGGTGACGCGGTCTACTAGGTAGACCAGGCCGTGGTAGTCGATGCCGCTGTGGCTCGACAGGCCAATCTCGCAGGTGCGGCTGGTGGAGATGCCTTCGCTGCAATACTGCACCGCATCTTTCAGGCTGCGCAGCGAATGGGCGTTCAGCTCGGGGGTGGTGAAGCCTTTGTCGCCGGCAAAGCCGCAGCAATGAATGCCTTCGGGGATGACCACCTGTTTGCTGCAACGCCGCGCCAGGTCGATCAGCGCCTGGCTTTCACCCAGATGCTGGGTGCTGCAGGTCACGTGCACGGCTACGGGTTCGTCCTGGGGGGTGAATTCCAGGCGGTCGAGCAGGTGGGTGCGAATGAAGCGCACCGGGTCGTACAGGTCCAGCCGGGTGTCGCCCAGGTCTTGCACCAGGCGCAGGGTGCAGGGGCTGGTGTCGCAGTAGATCGGGTCGAGGCCGCCACGGCTGGCGTGCAACAGGGCGTTGATCAGTTCCTGGCGCTTGTGTTCGGCCTGCTCGGGGTAGCCCTTGGAGGCGAACGGCTGGCCGCAGCACAAGCTGTCGGCGTTGTCGGGGAACACCACTTGGTAGCCGGCCTTTTCCAGCAGGGCGCGGGTTTTGTCCAGCAGCGAGCTTTGTTCGCGGTCGACGTAGGCCGGGCCCATCACCCGTGAAACGCAGGCCGCCAGGTACACCACGCGGGGGCGGGCATCGTTGCTGGCCGGGCCGAAGCTGATCGGGCGCAGGGGTTGCGGCATGGCCGGGGTCCACTGTGGCAGGCGGCCTTTGCTGGCTTTGCTCAGCGAGGCGCTCAAGCGGCCCAGGCGCGGGGCACCCAGCAGCTTGCGGGCGGTGTTGGCGGCAGTGAGAGTCAGGCGCGCACCGCTCAGGGCGGTGTGGAAATGTTCGGCCAGCCAATCGGCGGTTTTTTTGTGGTCGGCGGCCTGGCTACGCAGTTTCTTCACCAGTTCGCCGGTGTTGATGCCGACCGGGCAGCGCTGGGCACATAGGCCAGTGGCGGCGCAGGTGTCGATGCCCTGGTACTGGTAGGTCTGCATCAGTTCGCGGGTGTCGATGCCGGCGCGTTGCTTGGCCTTGATGTCACGCCACATGACGATGCGCTGGCGTGGGCTGAGGGTCAGGCCCTTGGACGGGCACACCGGTTCGCAGAAGCCGCATTCGATGCACTTGTCGACGATTTCGTCGGCGGCAGGCAGTGGCTTGAGGTTTTTCAGGTGGATGTCCGGGTCTTCGCTCAGCACCACGTCGGGGTTGAGAATGCCGTTGGGGTCGAGCAGGCGCTTGAGCTGCCACATCAGCTGGTAGGCGTCATGGCCCCATTCCAGCTCCACGAACGGCGCCATGTTGCGCCCGGTGCCGTGTTCGGCCTTGAGCGAGCCACCGAACTCCACCGCCACCAGTTGCGCCACGTCGTCCATGAACGCCTGGTAACGGGCGACTTCTTCGGCGCTGTTGAAGCCCTGGGTGAAGACGAAGTGCAGGTTGCCTTCCAGTGCATGGCCGAAAATGATCGCTTCGTCATAGCGGTGCTTGTCGAACAGCTGGATCAGGCGGTTGACGCCTTCGGCCAGCTGTTCGACGGGGAAGGTGACGTCTTCGATGATGACTGTGGTGCCGGTCTGACGCACAGCGCCGACAGCGGGGAAGGTGTCCTTGCGGATTTTCCACAGCTGGTTGTACACGGCCGGGTCTTCGCTGAAGTCCACCTGTTGTTCCAGTGGGTAGTCGGCGATCGAGGCCATCACCTGTTGCAGTTGCTCGTGCAGCAGGCTTTGGCTGGCGGCGCGGGACTCGATCAGCAAGGCGCAGGCGTTGTCCGACAGGCCTTTTACCCACAGCGGCATGCCAGGCATGTTCTGCACCGAGCGCAGGCTGCGGCGGTCGAGCAGTTCCACGGCCGAGACTGGCTGGTGCTTGAGCACGGTCACCGCGCGGCAGCAGCTTTCGACGCTGGGGAACACCAGCAGGGCGCTGGCCTTGTGCGGGTGGTCGGGCACAGTGTCGTAGGTGACGGCGCTGATGAAGCCCAGGGTGCCTTCGGAGCCAACCAGCAGGTGTTGCAGGATATCCAGCGGCTGGTCGTAGTCCACCAGTGCGTTCAGTGACAGGCCGGTGGTGTTCTTCAGCCGGTATTTGTGTCGGATGCGTTCGGCCAGCGCGGTGTTGGCGCGGGTTTCGCGGCCCAGGCGGGCCAGCGCCTCCAGCAGCTCGGCGTGGCTGGTTTCGAAGGCGGCCACGCTGGCCGGGTCTTCGCTGTCCAGGCGGGTGCCGTCGGCCAGCACCAGGCGCAGGCCGGCCAGGGTGTGGTAGGTGTTCTGCGCGGTGCCGCAGCACATGCCACTGGCGTTGTTGGCGACGATGCCGCCGATCTTGCAGGCGTTGATCGAGGCCGGGTCCGGGCCGATCTTGCGGCCGAAGGGGGCCAGCCAGGCGTTGGCCTGGGCGCCGATCACGCCAGGTTGCAGGCGGATCTGCTCGCCTTGGCCGCGGATTTCCTTACCCCCCCAGCTGTCGCCGAGTACGATCAGCACCGAGTCAGTGATGGCCTGGCCGGACAGGCTGGTGCCGGCGGCGCGGAAGGTGACCGGCACCCGCTCGCGCTGGGCCAGTTTGATCAGGCCGACCACTTCGTCCTCGGACTCGACGCGTACCACCAGCTTGGGGATCAACCGGTAGAAGCTGGCGTCGGTGCCGAAGGCCAGGGTGGAAGTGGGGTCGTCGAAGCGGCGTTCGGCGGGTATCAGGCGCTCGGCATCACGCAGGAACGCGGCGGGCAGGCTCATGCAATCTCCTCGCGGGGCTGTGGCGTCTGTGCGCCACATGCCCCGGGTCAATCAGGCGGTCGTTCTTGCAGGCGGTCAGGCGCCCAGTTCGCGTACCAGCGAGTCGCGGGTGATCTCGCTGATCGACTTGGCACCGGTCAGCACCATGGCCACGCGCATTTCTTTCTCGAACAGCTCCAGCAGGTTCTTCACGCCAGCCTGGCCATGCACGGCAAGGGCGTAGAGGAAGGCGCGGCCGATCAAGACGGTGTCGGCGCCCAGGGCGATCATGCGCACCACGTCGAGGCCGCTGCGAATGCCGGAGTCGGCCAGAATCTTGAGGTCGCCCTTGACCGCGTCGGCAATCGCCGGCAGGGCGCGGGCACTGGACAGCACGCCGTCGAGCTGGCGGCCGCCGTGGTTGGACACGACGATACCGTCGGCACCGAACTTGACCGCATCGCGGGCGTCGTCGGCATCGAGGATGCCCTTGATGATCATCGGGCCGTCCCAGTACTCACGAATCCATTCCAGGTCTTTCCAGGAGATGGACGGGTCGAAGTTGTTGCCCAGCCAGCCGATGTAGTCGGCAAGGCCGGTTGGGTTGCCACGATATTTGGAAATGTTGCCCAGGTCATGCGGGCGGCCCATCACGCCGACATCCCATGCCCACTCTGGGTGGGTCATGGCTTGCAGCACGCGGCGCAGCGGGCCGTTCTTGCCGCTCATGCCGGAGTGGGCGTCGCGGTAGCGGGCGCCGGGCACTGGCATGTCGACGGTGAATACCAGGGTCTTGACCCCGGCAGCCTTGGCCCGCTCCAGGGCGTTACGCATGAAGCCGCGGTCCTTGAGCACATACAGCTGGAACCACATCGGCCGGTCGATGGCGGGCGCCACTTCTTCGATCGGGCACACCGACACCGTGGACATGGTGAACGGGATGCCATGGGCGGCCGCCGCACGCGCCGCCTGCACTTCGCCACGGCGGGCGTACATGCCGGTGAGGCCGACCGGGGCCAGGGCCACCGGCATGCTCAGGGTTTCGTCGAACAGGCGGGTGGAGAGGCTGAGCTCGGACATGTTGTTCAGCACGCGCTGGCGCAGGGCAATGCTGGCCAGGTCCGAGACGTTGTGGCGCAGGGTGTGCTCGGCGTAGGCGCCGCCATCGGCGTAGTGGAACAGGAAGGGAGGCAGCTTGCGTTGGGCCGCGGCGCGATAGTCGGTAGAGGCAGAAATGATCATGGATTCTCGCAGCGTTGCTTGTGGGGAGTGCCGGGCGCGCGATGGCGCCCGGCCCCTTTCACTTTAGTGATGAACCAGCATGCCGGTCAGCCAGTAAGCCTGGATCAGGGTGATCAGGCCGACGATGGTGGCGAAGAACAGGCTGTGCTTGACGGTGAAGCGGAACAGGTCCGATTCCTTGCCCACCAGGCCGGTGGCGGCGCAGGCCACGGCGATCGATTGCGGCGAGATCATCTTGCCGGTCACGCCGCCGCTGGTGTTGGCCGCTACCAGCAGGGTGTCGTTGACCCCGATCTGGTGCGCGGTGGTGGCCTGCAGCGAGCTGAACAGGGCGTTGGACGAGGTGTCCGAGCCAGTCAGGAACACGCCCAGCCAGCCGAGGAACGGCGAGAAGAACGGGAATGCAGCGCCGGTGCCGGCCAGCACCAGGGCCATGGTCGAGGACATGCCGGAGTAGTTGGTGACGAAGGCGAAGGCCAGCACCATGCCGATCGACAGAATCGGCCAGCGCAGTTCCCAGAAGGTTTCTTTGAAAGTGGTAAGACCAGTTTTGAAGTTGATCTTCAGCACCGCCATGGAGATCAGTGCCGAGAGGAAGATCGCGGTGCCGGTGGCGGAGATCGGGTCGAGCTTGAACACCGCAGGCATGGCGGTCGGCGCGGCAACGATCGGTGCGGTCTTGATCACCAGCTGGTCGAGGTGTGGGATGGCGAAGTTGAACACGAAGTTGTACATCGCGCCGCCTGGGGCGAACGCTGCCTTGAACGGCTTCAGGGTCCAGATGGTGACCAGCACGGTCAGGATCAGGAACGGTGACCAGGCCTTGAAGATTTCGCCAAAGCTGTAAGGGCTAGGCTGGCTGCCGCTTGGCTGCACCACGGCGGCGCCGACGCTGCCCTTGGCTTCGCTGAACGAGCGCTTGGGCTGCCAGACCTTCAGGAACAGGGTGAGGCAGATCAGGCTGGCCAGTGCCGAGGTGATGTCTGGCAGCTCTGGGCCGATGAAGTTCGAGGTGAAGTATTGGGTGACGGCGAAGCTCAAGCCGGCGACCAGCGCTGCAGGCCAGGTTTCCTTCACGCCGCGCAGGCCGTCCATCATGAACACCAGCCAGAACGGCACGAACAGCGACAGCAGTGGCAGTTGGCGGCCGGTCATGGCGCCGATGTGGAAGGCGTCGATGCCGGTGACCTGGCCGGCCACGATGATCGGGATGCCCAGGGCGCCGAAAGCCACCGGTGCGGTGTTGGCGATCAGGCACAGGCCGGCGGCGTACAGCGGGTTGAAGCCCAGGCCCACCAGCAGCGCGGCAGTGATTGCCACGGGTGCGCCAAAGCCTGCAGCGCCTTCCAGGAAGGCACCGAAGCAGAAGCCGATCAGCAGCACTTGCAGGCGCTGGTCGTCGGTAATCGACAGCACCGAGCTGCGGATCACCTCGAACTGGCCGCTCTTGACCGTGAGTTTGTACAGGAACACCGCGGCAACGATGATCCAGGCAATTGGCCAGAGGCCGTAGAGGAAGCCGTAACCCGCGGCGGCGAAGGCCATGTCGACAGGCATCTGGAAGGCGAAGATCGCCACCAGGATCGACAACGCGAGGGTGATGCTGCCCGCTACGTGGCCCTTGAGGCGGAACACGGCGAGGGCCAGAAAGAAGAACACGATGGGGATGACCGCCGCCAGTGCGGACAGGCCAAGACTACCAAGCGGGCTATAGAGTTGTTGCCAGGTTTGCATATGGGGTGGCCCCTAATTGTTGTTGGTCAGCACTGGCATTGGATAATTGGTAAGACCAATTTACAATGGCTGGTCGCTAGGTTAAAAGCGTTGTCGTGGGTGTGTCAATTTGTCCTGCGCAAAACTTTGGTCGCGTGCCGATGAGCGGGCACCTGATGCGCTGGGAAAATCGCGGCTTGATGGGTGTGTGCGCGGCCTGGATCGGCGAGAATAGGCGCCCCTGAAATTTGCTGGGGGTTTGTGGAGAGCATGTGATGGTTTTTGATCAGGTCCGCCAACGGCGCCTGTCCGACGACATTGTCGATCGGTTGGAAGGGATGATTCTGGAAGGCACGCTGACCTCGGGGCAGCGGCTGCCGGCCGAGCGCGTCCTTGCCGAGCAATTTGGTGTGTCCCGCCCGTCACTGCGTGAGGCGATCCAGAAGCTGGTGGCCAAAGGGCTGCTGGTCAGCCGTCAGGGCGGGGGCAATTTTGTTGCCGAGTCGCTGGGGTCCACCTTCAGCGACCCATTGCTGCAGTTGCTCGAGCACAGTGCTGAGGCGCAGCGTGACCTGCTCGAATTCCGCCATACCCTGGAGGCGTCGTGTGCCTACTATGCTGCCCAACGAGCCACCGAGCCTGACCGAGCGCGGCTGAAGGCGGCCTTCGATGTGTTGCAGGACTGCTATGCCAGGGTCGACGAAGTGACTCGGGCGGAGGAGGGCGCGGCGGATGCACGCTTCCACCTGGCGATTGCCGAGGCCAGCCATAACGCAGTGTTGCTGCATACCATTCGGGGGTTGTTCGACCTGCTCAAGCGCAACGTGGTGACTAACATTGGCGGCATGTACCAGCAGCGCACCGAAACCCGGGACATGCTGATCAGTCAGCACCGGGAGCTGTACCTGGCGATTGTCGAGGGCAGGGCGGAGGATGCGCGCGAGGTGTCCAGCCGGCACATTCTGTATGTGCAGGAGGTGCTGCAAGAGGCGCACGAAGAGGCGCAGCGGGTGGCGCGGGCAGAGCGGCGTAGCGGGCGTTGAGATTTGTGGTGGCAATGCTGGCCTATTCGCGGGTGAACCCGCCCCCACAGGGTTCTCACAGCCTTCA
Source organism: Pseudomonas sp. NBRC 111132 (assembly GCF_001320565.1). Classification (NCBI taxonomy): domain Bacteria; kingdom Pseudomonadati; phylum Pseudomonadota; class Gammaproteobacteria; order Pseudomonadales; family Pseudomonadaceae; genus Pseudomonas; species Pseudomonas sp. NBRC 111132. The sequence goes on along the minus strand of NZ_BCBI01000030.1, from coordinate 68,972 downwards.
AGGGCAGTGATATACCTGTGGGGGCGGGTTTACCCGCGAAGAGGGCCGAACAGGCGAAAGAAGATCTAGTCTTCCTTGCCCTTGTTCCGCACAGCCCGCTGCAGCTCGCGGTTGGAGTCGCGCTCGCGCATGGTGTCGCGCTTGTCGAACTCCTTCTTGCCCTTGCCCAGTGCGATTTCGCACTTGATCAGGTGCTTGCTCCAGTACAGCGCCAAGGCCACGCAGGTGTAGCCTTTTTGCGCCACGGCCGCTTCCAGGCGCTCAAGCTCGCGCTTGTTCAGCAGCAGCTTGCGGGTGCGGATGGGGTCGGCGATGACGTGGGTGCTGGCGGTGGTCAGCGGGGTGATGTGGCTGCCGAACAGCCAGGCTTCACCGTCCTTGAGCAGCACGTAGCTGTCGGTCAGGTGCGCCTTGCCAGCTCGCAGGCTTTTTACTTCCCAGCCGGACAGGACCAGCCCGGCCTCGAACTTGTGTTCGATGAAGTAATCGTGTCGCGCTTTCTTGTTTTGCGCGATGGTCCCGGTCGGATGTTTTTTTTGCTTAGCCATAGGGGCGGCATTATAGGCAAGTCCGCGCGTCGTCCGCTATGGGATTTCGGTGTGCTTGAGCCACCGGAATGAATACCGGACAATACAACCCCTGTCATACGCACAGAACCTGTTTTCGGCACGCTGCGAAGCGCCGCCACCCAGCCTTGGAAGTGACGCCTGGATGACTACCCATATTCAACGCTCCGCCCTGCTGCCATACCCCGCCCAGGCGCTCTACGATCTGGTCAACGATGTGGCCAGCTACCCTGAGTTTCTGCCGTGGTGCTCGGCCTCGACGGTGATCGAAGCCAGTGACACGCACATGCGGGCCAAGCTCGAAGTGGCCAAGGGCGGCATGAGCCAGCACTTCGTCACGCGAAATGTGCTGGTGCCAGGGCAGTCCATCGAGATGAACCTCGAAGAGGGGCCATTCACTCAGCTGCATGGTGTGTGGGTGTTCAAACCGCTGGGTGAAAAAGCCTGCAAGATCAGCCTGGACCTGTCCTTCGATTATGCCGGGCCGATCGTGCGTGCCACGTTGGGGCCGCTGTTCAATCAGGCAGCCAACACCCTGGTCGATGCCTTCTGCCAGCGCGCCAAGCAATTGCATGCCTGACGGATAAGGCGCAAAAAAAAAAGCCCGGACCAGGTCCGGGCTTTTTTGTATCTGCTGTGCGATTACCGGGTTTCCAGCGGTGCTGGCGTCGGGACTGGGGTGGTCTCGATGGTATCGATTTCGCGCTGGATGGACTCTTCGGTCGAACCAGGCTTGGCTGGTTTTTCCACCGGCTGCGGTGCCGGCTGTTCGGCCTGGCCTGGCTCGGTGGCTGGGCTGACGGTGGTGTCGCTGCTGCCGCCGAGGATTTCCTGGTCGCGGCTTACGCCCGGCATGAAGTCGCCAGACAGGCTGACCAGTTGGTCGCTTTCGTTGAAGAAGATGCTCATGCGCTCTTGCTGGCGTTTACCGCCACCAGGCTGCAGGCTGTACAGGTAATCCCAACGGTTGGTGTTGAAGGTATCCTGAATCAGCGGGTTGCCCATGATAAACCTTACTTGCCGTCGGGTCATTCCCGGGCGTAATTGGTCTATCATGTCTTGCGTGACGACATTGCCCTGCTGGATGTCGATTTTGTAAACCCCGGGAAACGAGCAACCGGCGAGTGCGAGCAGTCCCACTAGGGTGAGGCTGGTTAGCAAGAGCTTGGTGTTTTGCATCGGTGGGCGACTTCCACTATCTTGGCTGGACAACGTAAACCCCGATCATACCCGTATTAAGAGAAGCTGCGAAGCAGCATCGGCGAGAAAGCTGACCATGGTTGAAAATAGCGAATTGCGCAAAGCCGGTCTCAAGGTGACCCTGCCTCGAGTAAAGATCCTTCAGATGCTCGACTCTACCGAGCAGCGTCACATGAGTGCAGAGGATGTCTACAAGGCGCTGATGGAGGCTGGGGAAGATGTGGGCCTGGCCACCGTCTATCGCGTGCTGACTCAGTTCGAAGCGGCGGGTCTGGTGGTTCGCCACAACTTCGACGGCGGCCACGCGGTGTTCGAACTGGCCGATGGCGGTCACCACGACCATATGGTGAACGTGGATACCAGTGAAGTCATCGAGTTCATGGATGCCGAAATCGAGAAGCGCCAGCGCGAAATCGTGGCCGAGCATGGCTACGAGCTGGTGGACCACAATCTGGTCCTGTACGTGCGTAAGAAGAAGTAACGATTTATATCGTTATGAATAGCAAAGGCGACCTTCGGGTCGCCTTTGTGCTTTCTGAGGGTCTTAAGGCAATGCAGGTCGCTTTCACAACAACTGCATTGGCCTGGTAGAGCAGCTCAAGCCTTTCCAGAAACCACCATCTTGCGCGCATGCGCCAAGGACTCTTTGGTCAGGTCGATGCCGCCCAGCATCCGCGCCACTTCTTCTACCCGCTCACGTTTGCCCAGGCTGGCCACGGCGGTGTGGGTGGTATCACTGTTGCGCACCTTGTGTACGAACAGGTGATGATGCCCTTGTGCTGCTACCTGTGGCAGGTGTGTCACGGTCAGCACCTGGCCACGCTCGCCCAGGCGACGCAGCAATTGGCCGACGATTTCGGCAGTGGGGCCGCCGATACCCACGTCGACTTCGTCGAATACCAGGGTCGGGATGCGCGAGGTCTGTGCCGTGATCACCTGGATCGCCAGGCTGATACGCGACAGTTCGCCGCCCGAGGCCACCTTCGCCAGGCCTTTGAGTGGTTGGCCGGGGTTTGCGCTGACCAGCAGCTCGATCTGCTCCAGGCCATGGGGTGAGAGGTCGGAGCCCTCGTTAGGTGTCAGCTCGATGCAGAAGCGACCGCCAGGCATGCCCAGGCGCTGGATTTCCTGTTCGACGGCGCCCGCCAGTTGCTGGGCTGCCTGCTGACGCAGGCCGCTGAGTTCGCGGGCCTTCTCTTTATAGTGCTGGGCGAAGGCGGCAAGCTCTTCACCCAGGCGCTCGATCGACTCGTCACTGGCGTTAAGGCCTTCGATTTCTTCCATCAGCCGTTGCTGCAGGTGAGGCAGTTCGGTGGGGTGCACGCGGTGTTTGCGCGCCAGCGTATAGAGGGTGTCGAGGCGCTCTTCCAAGGCCTGCAGGCGCATCGGGTCGGCATCGAAGTTGTCGAGGAAGCGGTTGAGTTCGCCCACGGCTTCCTCGACCTGGATTTGCGCGCTGGCGATCAGGTTGGCTGCTTCGCCCAGTGCCTTGGGTGAGTTGGTGGCGGCACCCAGACGATTGAGGCAGGAGGTGAGGGCACTGAGCACGTTGCCCGAGTCGCTCTCGCTGCACTGGTCGATGACCTGGCGACAGATGCCGAACAGGGCTTCGGCGCTGGTCAGGTTCTTGTGCTCCTGTTCCAGCTGCTCCAGTTCGTGCTCGCCAAGGCCCAGGTTGTCCAGTTCTTCCAGTTGGTAGCTGAGCAGTTGGTGGCGGGCGCGCTGCTCGTCGCCGGAATTGGACAGGCGCTCCAGCTCCAGGCGGGTCTGGTTCCAGCGCTTGGCCGCCAGCTGTACCTGGCGGGCCAGGTCGACCGCGCCTGCATACTCGTCGAGCAAGCGGCGATGGGTGTCGGTCTTGAGCAGCGACTGGTGCTCGTGCTGGCTATGGATGTCGATCAGCAGTTCGCCCAGCGCTTTAAGGTCGCCAAGCGGGCAGGGCGTGCCGTTGATGTAGCCGCGGCTGCGGCCTTCGGCGGTGATCACCCGGCGCAGGATGCACAGGCCGTCGTTGTCCAGGTCGCGCTCGGTCAGCCAGGCATGCGCCTCGGGGATGTCCACCAGGTCGAAGGTGGCGAGGATGTCTGCCTTGTCGGTGCCGGGGCGCACCACGCCGCTGTCGGCCCGGTCGCCCAGGGCCAGGCCAAGGGCATCGAGCATGATCGATTTGCCGGCGCCGGTCTCGCCGGTGATGACAGACATGCCACGGGCGATTTCGAGGTCGAGGTGCTCGACGATGGCGTAATTGTGAATGGACAGGTGCACCAGCATGGGGCGGCTCCCGAAAGTCAGGTCTGGTTATTTATACAGTACTTTTTTCAGGCCTGCCAATGCCCCTTGGCAGATTCTGTTGCGGCCCTGAAAACGACCTTGCCCCTTGAAGCTGGTTTTTCAGGCCCCATATAGCCGGCAGACACGGCGAGCTTTGCTCGTACTACAGAAATTGCGGAGGAGAGAACCCATGGCTGACGATCAGCTGAACGAGAAAGACCTTAATGCCGAAGAAGCCGCTGCAGTGGATAACGGCGCCCGCGTTCAGGAGCTCGAGGAGCAGCTGGCCGCCGCCAAGGATCAGTCCCTGCGTGTCGCAGCAGAAGCGCAGAACAGCATTCGCCGCGCCGAGCAGGAAGTCGACAAGGCCCGCAAGTTCGCCCTCGAGAAATTCTCCAGCGACCTGCTGCCGGTGATCGACAGCCTGGAACTGGCCTTGGCTCACTCCAGCGCCGACGACGAGCACGTCAAGCAGATTCGTGAAGGCGTCGAGCTGACCCTGAAGATGTTCCAGGACACCCTCAAGCGCTACAACCTCGAAGCTGTCGACCCGCACGGTCAGCCGTTCAACCCTGAGCACCACCAGGCCATGGCCATGCAGGAAAACGCCGAAGTAGAGCCAAACAGCGTGCTGAACGTGTTCCAGAAAGGCTACCTGCTGAATGGCCGCCTGCTGCGCCCCGCCATGGTGGTGGTCAGCAAGGCGCCGGCTGCCCCGCAACCTTCTATCGACGAGAAGGCTTGAAATTAGTCCGGGCATCCCCATCTAGGTGTCAAGCGATCAAGTATTACCGCAGTTGGCCGAAGTAGCCGCTGCCGCCAAATTCAAGTTTCGGGAGAGTTAACATGGGCAAAATCATCGGTATCGACCTGGGGACCACCAACTCGTGCGTCTCCATTCTGGAAAACGGTAACGTCAAGGTCATCGAAAACGCCGAAGGCGCGCGTACTACCCCTTCGATCGTGGCTTATGCCAACGACGGCGAAATCCTGGTTGGCCAGTCGGCCAAGCGCCAGGCTGTGACCAACCCGCACAACACCCTGTTCGCAGTGAAGCGCCTGATTGGCCGCCGCTTCGAAGAAGAAGTCGTGCAGAAAGACATCAAGCTGGTGCCATACAAAATCGTCAAGGGCGGTAACGGCGACGCTTGGGTACAAGCCGGCGGCAAGGACATGGCGCCACCACAAATCAGCGCCGAAGTGCTGAAAAAAATGAAGAAGACCGCCGAAGACTACCTCGGCGAGCCTGTCACCGAGGCGGTCATCACCGTTCCGGCCTACTTCAACGACAGCCAGCGCCAGGCCACCAAGGATGCCGGCCGCATCGCTGGTCTGGACGTCAAGCGCATCATCAACGAGCCGACCGCCGCTGCTCTGGCTTACGGCATGGACAAGGCCAAAGGCGACCACACCGTCATCGTTTATGACCTGGGTGGTGGTACCTTCGACGTTTCGGTCATCGAAATCGCCGAAGTCGACGGTGAGCATCAGTTCGAAGTACTGGCCACCAACGGCGACACCTTCCTGGGTGGCGAAGACTTCGACATGCGCCTGATCGACTACCTTGTCGACGAGTTCAAGAAAGAGTCCGGCATGGACCTGAAGAACGATCCGCTGGCCCTGCAGCGCCTGAAAGAAGCTGCCGAGAAAGCCAAGATCGAGCTGTCCTCGACTCAGTCGACCGACGTCAACCTGCCGTACATCACCGCAGATGCGACAGGTCCGAAGCACCTGAACGTGAAAATCTCCCGCGCCAAGCTGGAGTCGCTGGTTGAAGACCTGGTTGAACGTACCATCGAGCCTTGCCGCATCGCCCTGAAAGACGCCGGCATCGACGCCAGCAAGATCGACGACGTGATCCTGGTCGGTGGCCAGACCCGTATGCCGCTGGTGCAGAAAACCGTTGCTGACTTCTTCGGTAAAGAAGCGCGCAAGGACGTCAACCCGGACGAAGCAGTTGCCATGGGTGCTGCCATCCAGGGCGCGGTATTGGCCGGTGACGTGAAAGACGTACTGCTGCTGGACGTCAGCCCGCTGACCCTGGGTATCGAAACCATGGGTGGCGTGATGACCGCGCTGATCGAGAAGAACACCACCATCCCGACCAAAAAGTCGCAGGTGTTCTCGACCGCCGATGACAACCAGGGCGCCGTGACCATTCACGTGCTGCAGGGTGAGCGTAAGCAGGCTGCGCAGAACAAGTCGCTGGGCAAGTTTGACCTGGCTGACATTCCGCCAGCACCACGTGGTGTACCGCAGATCGAAGTGACCTTCGACATCGACGCCAACGGCATCCTGCACGTTGGCGCCAAAGACAAGGCCACCGGCAAGGCTCAGTCGATCGTGATCAAGGCCAACTCCGGTCTGTCGGACGAGGAAATCGAGCGCATGGTGCGTGACGCCGAGGCCAACGCCGAGGAAGACCGCAAGTTCGAAGAACTGGCCGCTGCCCGTAACCAGGGTGACGCGCTGGTGCACTCGACTCGCAAGATGGTCGTTGATGCCGGTGACAAGGTCACTGCTGAAGAGAAGACCGCGATCGAAGCTGCCGTGGTTGCCCTGGAAGCCGCTGTCAAAGGCGACGACAAGGCCGCAATCGACGCCAAGGTCGAAGAGCTGTCCAAAGTCTCTGCCCCGGTTGCCCAGAAGATGTACGCCGAGCAGTCGGCCGAACAGCCTCAGGGTGGCGCGCAGCAGGCCGAGCCGGAAGCCAAGCACGATGACGTGGTTGACGCCGAGTTCGAAGAAGTGAAAGGCGACGACAAGAAGTAATCGTTGCATGTTGTCGGCCAGTTCACCGGTGTTTGCCGGTGAACTGGTAGGATGTCGCCGCGCGGGGGCTTGCTCCCGCGTTGGCGTATCTGGAATTCGAGAATTTTTACAGCATCTGTCAGCGCTCCTTGGGGGTGGGCAGGTGTTGACGGCGCGGCGCAGATGCCTGACGCCTAACAAGGTGCAAATGACCTATGTCCAAGCGTGATTATTATGAGGTCCTGGGTGTCGAGCGCGGCGCCAGCGAAGCTGACCTCAAGAAGGCGTATCGCCGTCTGGCGATGAAGTATCACCCGGACCGCAACCCGGGCGATAAAGAGTCGGAAGACAAGTTCAAGGAGGCCAACGAGGCCTACGAAGTGCTGTCTGACGCGAGCAAGCGCGCGGCCTTCGACCAGTATGGCCACGCTGGCGTCGACCCAAGCATGGGTGGCGGCGGTGCCGGCTTCGGTGGCGCCAACTTCTCCGACATCTTCGGTGATGTGTTCAGCGATTTCTTCGGTGGCGGCCGCGGTGGCGGACGTGGCGGTGCCCAGCGCGGCAGCGACCTGCGCTACACCCTTGAACTGAACCTGGAAGAAGCGGTGCGCGGCACCACGGTCAGCATTCGCGTGCCTACCTTGGTCAACTGCCAGCCTTGCGACGGTTCTGGTGCCAAGAAGGGTTCGACCCCTTCGACCTGCCCGACCTGCGGCGGCATCGGCCAGGTGCGCATGCAGCAAGGCTTCTTCTCGGTGCAGCAGACCTGCCCGCGCTGCCATGGCCAAGGCAAGATCATTACCGACCCGTGCACCTCGTGCCACGGCGAAGGCCGTGTCGAAGAATACAAGACGTTGTCGGTCAAGGTGCCGGCGGGTGTTGATACCGGTGACCGCATTCGCCTGTCGGGCGAGGGTGAGGCCGGTACCCATGGTGGCCCGACCGGTGATCTGTACGTGGTGATCAGCGTGCGTGAGCACGAGATCTTCCAGCGCGACGGCAAACACCTGTACTGCGAAGTGCCGATCAGCTACACCGATGCCGCCCTGGGCGGCGAGCTGGAAGTGCCGACCCTGGATGGCCGCGTGAAGCTGAAAATTCCGGAAGGCACCCAGACCGGCAAGCAGTTCCGTTTGCGCGGCAAGGGCGTTGCTCCGGTACGTGGTGGTGGTGCGGGCGACCTGCTGTGCCGCGTAGCGGTGGAAACCCCGGTCAACCTCAGCCGCCGCCAGCGCGAGCTGCTCGAGGAACTGCGTGATTCGCTGGAAGGCGACAGCTCCCACTCGCCCAAGGCCAGTGGCTGGTTCGATGGCGTGAAGCGCTTCTTCGGCGATCTCTGACAAGGAAATGGCTATGCGACGTATTGCGGTAATGGGTGCGGCTGGGCGGATGGGCAAGACCCTGATCGAAGCCGTACAGCAAACCCCTGGTGCTGGGCTGACGGCGGCGATCGATCGCCCTGACAGCTCGCTGGTGGGCGCTGATGCTGGTGAGCTGGCGGCCCTCGGCCGGATCGGAGTGTTGCTCTCCGATGACCTGGCCAAGGTGGCTGACGAGTTCGACGTGCTGATCGACTTCACGCACCCTTCGGTGACCCTGAAGAATCTGGCGTTCTGCCGCAAGCACGGCAAAGCCATGATCATTGGCACCACGGGCTTCTCTGTCGAAGAGAAGCAGTTGCTGGCCGAGGCTGGCAAGGACATTCCAATCGTGTTCGCCGCCAACTTCAGCGTGGGTGTGAACCTTAGCCTCAAGTTGCTGGATATGGCGGCGCGGGTGCTGGGTGATGATGTCGATATCGAGATCATCGAGGCGCACCACCGGCACAAGGTCGATGCGCCGTCGGGTACTGCATTGCGCATGGGTGAAGTGGTTGCCAATGCGCTGGGGCGTAACCTGCAGGAAGTGGCGGTGTATGGCCGCGAAGGCCAGACCGGCGCGCGTGATCGCAAGACCATCGGCTTCGCTACCGTGCGGGCCGGCGACGTGGTGGGCGATCACACCGTGTTGTTTGCTGCCGAAGGCGAGCGCCTGGAAATCACTCACAAGGCCTCCAGCCGCATGACCTTCGCCAAGGGTGCCGTGCGTGCGGCGCTGTGGCTGGATGGGCGTGAGCCTGCGCTGTACGACATGCAGGATGTGCTCGATCTGCGTTAAGCCGCTACGCGGTGTTGGTTTCTTCGCGGGTTTGCCCGCGAAGAAACCAACATGGACGTCAGCCTGTCGCATTCATGTGTTTTAGAGACACATCCACGGTAGACCGAAAACGCACTTTTCTGTAAGCTACAGCTTTAGTGTGTCCACTAAAAGCGCGCAGCGAATTGAATTCAGCACATGAAAGCGGGGTGACGTGTCCATACGTCACTCCGCTTTTTTGCAACCTGCGATCGCCCTTTCATGCTTGATTTACGGGAGGTCTTCTTGACAAAGCCAGCCATACTCGCCCTTGCCGACGGCAGTATTTTTCGCGGTGAAGCCATTGGTGCCGACGGTCAGACCGTTGGTGAGGTGGTATTCAACACCGCTATGACCGGCTACCAGGAAATCCTTACAGACCCTTCCTATGCGCAGCAAATCGTTACCCTGACCTACCCGCACATCGGCAACACCGGCACCACGCCGGAAGATGCCGAGTCGAACCGCGTCTGGTCCGCTGGCCTGGTCATCCGTGACCTGCCGCTGCTGGCCAGCAACTGGCGTAACACCCAGTCGCTGCCTGAGTACCTCAAGGCCAACAACGTCGTTGCCATCGCCGGCATCGACACCCGCCGCCTGACCCGTATCCTGCGTGAAAAGGGCGCCCAGAACGGTTGCATCCTCGCCGGTGACAACATCAGCGAAGAAGCCGCCATCGCCGCTGCCCGTGGCTTCCCAGGCCTGAAGGGCATGGACCTGGCCAAGGTTGTCTCCACCAAGGAACGCTACGAATGGCGCTCCAGTGTGTGGGAGCTGAAAACCGACAGCCACCCGACCATCGACGCTGCCGACCTGCCGTATCACGTGGTTGCCTTCGACTACGGCGTCAAGCTGAACATCCTGCGCATGCTGGTTGCCCGTGGCTGCCGCGTGACCGTGGTGCCGGCCCAGACCCCGGCCAGCGAAGTGCTGGCACTCAACCCGGACGGCGTGTTCCTGTCCAACGGCCCTGGTGACCCCGAGCCGTGCGACTACGCCATCCAGGCGATCAAGGAAATCCTCGAAACCGAGATCCCGGTATTCGGCATCTGCCTCGGTCACCAGCTGCTGGCCCTGGCTTCCGGCGCCAAGACCGTGAAAATGGGCCATGGCCACCATGGTGCCAACCACCCGGTCCAGGACCTGGACACCGGCGTGGTCATGATCACCAGCCAGAACCACGGCTTTGCCGTTGACGAAGCCACCCTGCCGGGTAACGTCCGCGCCATCCACAAGTCGCTGTTCGACGGCACCCTGCAAGGTATCGAGCGTACCGACAAGAGCGCGTTCAGCTTCCAGGGCCACCCTGAAGCGAGCCCAGGCCCGACCGACGTCGCGCCACTGTTCGATCGTTTCACCGATGCCATGGCCAAGCGCCGCTGAGCATCCTGCATCAAGGCCCCGGGCCGGCTCCTGCCGCGCCCGGAAGCGCCTGACCCAGATTGTTCAAAGCGGCTTGCCGACTGACCCCGGATTTGAGTGACCACCATGCCAAAACGTACAGACATCAAAAGCATCCTGATTCTCGGCGCTGGCCCGATCGTGATCGGCCAGGCCTGCGAATTCGACTACTCCGGCGCCCAGGCCTGTAAAGCCCTGCGCGAGGAAGGTTTCCGCGTCATCCTGGTGAACTCCAACCCAGCCACCATCATGACCGACCCGGCCATGGCCGACGCCACCTACATCGAGCCGATCAAGTGGCAGTCGGTGGCCAAGATCATCGAGAAAGAGCGCCCAGACGCCGTATTGCCGACCATGGGTGGCCAGACTGCACTGAACTGCGCCCTGGACCTGGAGCGCCACGGCGTTCTGGAGAAGTTCGGCGTAGAGATGATCGGTGCCAACGCCGACACCATCGACAAGGCTGAAGACCGTTCGCGCTTCGACAAGGCGATGAAGGACATCGGCCTGGAGTGCCCGCGCTCCGGTATCGCCCACAGCATGGAAGAGGCCAATGCGGTCCTCGAGAAGCTCGGCTTCCCATGCATCATCCGCCCGTCGTTCACCATGGGTGGCACTGGCGGTGGTATTGCTTACAACCGTGAAGAGTTCGAAGAAATCTGCACCCGTGGTCTGGACCTGTCGCCGACCAAAGAGCTGCTGATCGACGAATCGCTGATCGGCTGGAAAGAGTACGAGATGGAAGTGGTCCGCGACAAAAAGGACAACTGCATCATCGTCTGCTCCATCGAAAACTTCGACCCGATGGGTGTGCACACCGGTGACTCGATCACTGTCGCTCCGGCACAGACCCTGACCGACAAGGAATACCAGATCATGCGCAACGCCTCGCTGGCGGTGCTGCGTGAAATTGGTGTGGAAACCGGCGGTTCCAACGTGCAGTTCGGCATTTGCCCGAACACTGGCCGTATGGTCGTGATCGAGATGAACCCGCGCGTTTCGCGTTCGTCCGCCCTGGCTTCCAAGGCTACCGGCTTCCCGATCGCCAAGATCGCCGCCAAGCTGGCCATTGGCTACACCCTCGACGAGCTGCAGAACGACATCACTGGCGGCCGCACCCCGGCTTCCTTCGAGCCGTCGATCGACTACGTCGTTACCAAGCTGCCACGCTTCGCCTTCGAGAAATTCCCGAAAGCCGACGCCCGCCTGACCACCCAGATGAAATCCGTGGGTGAAGTCATGGCCATCGGCCGTACCTTCCAGGAATCCCTGCAGAAAGCCCTGCGCGGCCTGGAAGTCGGTGCTTGCGGCCTCGACCCTAAAGTCGACCTGGCCAGCCCGGAAGCTGCCAGCATCCTCAAGCGCGAGCTGACCGTGCCGGGTGCCGAGCGTATCTGGTACGTGGCTGACGCCATGCGTTCGGGCATGACCTGTGAAGAAATCTTCGCCCTGACCGGCATCGACATGTGGTTCCTGGTGCAGATGGAAGATCTGATCAAGGAAGAAGAGAAGGTCAAGACCCTGGCCCTGTCGGCGATCGACAAGGACTACATGCTGCGCCTCAAGCGCAAGGGCTTCTCGGATCAGCGTCTGGCTGTGTTGCTGGGCATCACCGACAAGAACCTGCGCCGTCACCGCCACAAGCTGGAAGTGTTCCCGGTGTACAAGCGCGTCGACACCTGCGCCGCCGAGTTCGCCACCGACACCGCCTACCTGTACTCCACCTATGAGGAAGAGTGCGAGGCCAACCCGTCGACCCGCGACAAGATCATGATCCTGGGTGGCGGCCCTAACCGTATCGGCCAGGGTATCGAGTTCGACTACTGCTGCGTGCACGCTGCCCTGGCGCTGCGTGAAGACGGTTACGAGACCATCATGGTCAACTGCAACCCGGAAACCGTCTCTACCGACTACGACACTTCCGACCGTCTGTACTTCGAGCCGCTGACCCTGGAAGACGTGCTGGAAGTCTGTCGCGTCGAGAAGCCGAAAGGCGTGATCGTTCACTACGGCGGCCAGACCCCGCTGAAACTGGCCCGCGCTCTGGAAGAAGCTGGCGTACCGATCATCGGTACCAGTCCTGACGCCATCGACCGCGCCGAAGACCGTGAGCGCTTCCAGCAGATGGTTCAGCGCCTGAGCCTGCTGCAGCCGCCAAACGCCACCGTGCGCAGTGAAGAAGAAGCCATCCGCGCTGCGGGCGGCATCGGTTACCCGCTGGTTGTGCGCCCATCCTATGTACTGGGCGGCCGCGCCATGGAAATCGTCTACGAGCTGGACGAGCTGAAGCGCTACCTGCGTGAAGCGGTTCAGGTGTCGAACGACAGCCCGGTACTGCTCGACCACTTCCTCAACTGCGCCATCGAGATGGACGTGGATGCGGTGTGCGACGGCACCGACGTGGTCATCGGCGCGATCATGCAGCACATCGAACAGGCCGGCGTTCACTCCGGTGACTCGGCGTGCTCGCTGCCTCCTTACTCGCTGAGCAAGGAAGTGCAGGACGAAGTCCGCGTACAGGTCAAGAAAATGGCCCTGGAGCTGGGCGTGGTCGGCCTGATGAACGTGCAGCTGGCCCTGCAGGGCGACAAGATCTACGTGATCGAAGTCAACCCGCGTGCCTCGCGTACCGTGCCGTTCGTGTCCAAGTGCATCGGCACTTCCCTGGCCATGATCGCCGCCCGCGTCATGGCTGGCAAAACCCTGAAAGAGCTGGGCTTCACCCAGGAAATCATCCCGAACTTCTACAGCGTCAAGGAAGCCGTCTTCCCGTTCGCCAAGTTCCCAGGGGTTGACCCGATCCTCGGCCCTGAGATGAAATCGACCGGTGAAGTCATGGGTGTCGGTGACAGCTTCGGTGAAGCCTTCGCCAAGGCTCAGATGGGTGCGAGCGAAGTGCTGCCGACCGGCGGTACCGCGTTCATCAGCGTGCGTGACGACGACAAGCCACAAGTGGCAGGCGTTGCTCGCGACCTGATCGCCCTGGGCTTCGAAGTGGTTGCAACTGCTGGCACCGCCAAGGTTATCGAGGCGGCTGGCCTGAAAGTACGACGTGTGAACAAGGTGACCGAAGGTCGCCCGCACGTGGTCGACATGATCAAGAACGACGAAGTGTCGCTGATCATCAACACCACCGAAGGCCGCCAGTCGATCGCCGATTCCTACTCGATTCGTCGCAATGCGCTGCAGCACAAGATTTACTGCACCACGACCATTGCGGCCGGTGAAGCCATCTGCGAAGCGCTGAAGTTTGGTCCGGAAAAGACCGTTCGTCGCTTGCAAGATCTGCATGCAGGACTGAAAGCATGAGCATTACCAAGTACCCGATGACCGTCCAGGGCGCTCGCGCCCTGGAAGAGGAGCACCTGTTCCTGAGCAAGACCGAGCGCCCACGCCTGAGCCAGGCGATCGGTGAAGCACGTGAGCTGGGTGACCTCAAGGAAAACGCCGAATACCATGCTGCCCGTGAAGAGCAGGGCATGGTCGAGGCGCGTATCCGCGATATCGAAGGCCGTCTGCAGAATTCGGTCGTGATCGACGTGACCACGATCCCTCACACCGGCAAGGTGATTTTCGGTACCACCGTGGTACTGGCCAACACCGAAACCGATGAAGAGGTGACCTATCAGATCGTCGGCGAGGATGAAGCCGACGTGAAACAGGGCAAGCTCTCGAGCGGTGCGCCGATTGCCCGTGCCATCATCGGCAAGGAAGAAGGTGATACTGTCGTCGTCAAGACGCCTAGCGGCACGGTCGAGTACGAGATTGTCGAAGTCAAGCACATCTGACCGGCGCCTGCGGGCGCCATCCCTCGAGGGGATCCTCTGGCAATTGGCCCAGGTGTTCTGGGTCGGTGGCCTGTGGGTGTTCCATGTGGGGCTGGTGCCTGCGCTCAAGGTCAGTGGCCTGGCGCCGCTGCTGGTGCAGGATATCGCCGGGCAGATCGACCGCTGGTTGATCGGCGTGGCGTTGCTTGGTTTGTTGACCCAGCTTGCGGTGCTGGCGAGGGTGGACGGCCTGGCGGCCTGGTGGCGGCAGTTTCGTGGCCAGATGTTGTTGCTCGGTTTCGGTGCGTGCGTGGGGTATTACACCTTGCGCTACGGTATTTCCGTAGGCGAGCGCTGGCAGATGTTCTGTTTCCTGGTGCTGGGTTTTTCCGGCATCGTGCTGGTGGCCCAACCGGTCCCGGTCAGGGCGCGTTCACCGCGCCACTGATCGGAGCTACCGTTACTTGTAACGGTGGATGTTGGACAGCTGCTTGTTCGGCTGTGGGTTCTTGCGGTAGATCAGGGCTTTCTTGCCGATGGTCTGCACCAGCTCGGCACGGCCGGCCTTGCACAGTTCTGCAATGGTTTCGGCACGTTCTTCGCGGTCTTCCGAGCGAATTTCGACCTTGATCAGCTCATGGTCGACCAGCGCGCGCTCCAATTCGGCGATGACGCCTTCATTCAAACCGTTGCCAGCAACGATCAGGACCGGCTTCAGGTCATGACCAATGGACTTGTATTGCTTCTTCTGCTCGTTATTGAGCGGCATAATCTGACCCTTTCCGTCTGATTCTGTAAAATTGACCGGCATTTTACCCGAGGGCCACCGGCTCCGCCCAGTCAATCACGACGCATATCATCGAGGTGCCCCGTGGTACAACGTTCCAAAAGCAGCGCCAACTGGCTGCGAGAGCATTTTAACGACCCTTTTGTGAAGCAGGCGCAGAAGGATGGCTACCGCTCGCGTGCGAGCTACAAACTGCTGGAGATCCAGGAGAAGGACCGTCTGATCCGCCCTGGCATGAGTGTGATCGACCTCGGCGCCGCGCCTGGTGGCTGGTCCCAGGTGACCAGTCGTCTGATTGGTGGCCAGGGTCGCCTGATCGCTTCCGACATTCTGGAAATGGACTCGATCGCTGATGTGACCTTCATTCAGGGTGACTTCACTCACGATGAAGTGCTGCAGCGCATTCTCGAGGCGGTCGGCGATTCGCACGTAGACCTTGTGATTTCCGACATGGCCCCCAATATGAGTGGTACGCCCGCGGTGGACATACCGCGTGCCATGTTCCTCTGTGAGCTGGCCCTCGATCTGGCGACCCGCGTACTCAAGCCCGGCGGCGACTTCCTGATCAAGATTTTCCAGGGCGAAGGTTTTGACGTGTACCTGAAGGACGTGCGCAGCAAGTTCGACAAAGTGCAAATGCGCAAGCCATCTTCGTCGCGGGATCGCTCCCGTGAGCAATACCTGTTGGGCAGAGGCTTCAAAGGGGCATGAAAGGTGTGAAGCGGGGTGGCCGATAGTTAATTCCAATCGGCCACTGCGTCAGGATCGTCCGAACTTCGTGTAGTCTAGCTTTCACAAAGGGTTACAGACGGTGCCTGCGGCTGCGTAGGTAATGTAGTAAGTTAGGGCGATGAATATCATGCGAGGCACGGCTGCGTCGTGCGCCGGCCTCAGAGGGTAGCGAATTGAACGACATGGCAAAGAATCTGATCCTGTGGTTGATCATCGCAGCTGTCCTGGTGACAGTGATGAACAACTTCTCCAGCCCTAACGAGCCGCAGACCCTCAACTACTCCGACTTCATCCAGCAGGTCAAGGATGGCAAGGTCGAGCGTGTGACCGTAGACGGCTACATCATTACCGGCAAGCGCGCCGACGGCGACAGCTTCAAGACCGTGCGTCCGGCCATTACCGACAATGGCCTGATCGGCGACCTGGTCGACAACCATGTGGTTGTCGAAGGCAAGCAGCCTGAGCAGCAGAGCATCTGGACGCAGCTGTTGGTGGCGAGCTTCCCGATCCTGGTGATCATTGCCGTGTTCATGTTCTTCATGCGCCAGATGCAAGGCGGCGCAGGCGGAAAGGGCGGGCCGATGAGCTTTGGCAAGAGCAAGGCGCGCCTGCTGTCCGAAGACCAGGTCAAGACCACGCTGGCCGACGTTGCCGGCTGCGACGAAGCCAAGGAAGAGGTTGGCGAGCTGGTCGAGTTCCTGCGCGATCCAGGCAAGTTCCAGCGCCTGGGTGGCCGCATTCCACGTGGTGTGCTGATGGTTGGCCCGCCCGGTACCGGTAAGACCTTGCTGGCCAAGGCCATTGCTGGCGAAGCGAAAGTGCCGTTCTTCACCATTTCCGGTTCGGACTTCGTGGAGATGTTCGTCGGTGTCGGTGCCAGCCGTGTGCGCGACATGTTCGAGCAGGCCAAGAAGCACGCCCCGTGCATCATCTTCATCGACGAGATCGACGCCGTTGGTCGCCACCGTGGCGCCGGCATGGGCGGCGGTCACGACGAGCGTGAGCAAACCCTCAACCAGTTGCTGGTGGAGATGGACGGCTTCGAGATGAACGATGGCATCATCGTTATCGCTGCTACCAACCGTCCGGACGTACTCGACCCTGCGCTGCTGCGTCCGGGTCGCTTCGACCGCCAGGTGGTGGTCGGCCTGCCGGATATCCGTGGTCGCGAACAGATCCTCAAGGTGCACATGCGCAAAGTACCGGTTGGCGAGAACGTCAACCCGGCGGTCATTGCCCGTGGTACCCCAGGCTTCTCCGGTGCCGACCTGGCCAACCTGGTCAACGAGGCTTCGCTGTTTGCCGCACGCTCCAACAAGCGCCTGGTCGAAATGAAAGAGTTCGAACTGGCCAAGGACAAGATCATGATGGGCGCCGAGCGCAAGACCATGGTCATGTCCGAGAAAGAAAAACGTAACACTGCCTACCACGAGGCTGGCCATGCCATCGTTGGTCGCCTGGTGCCAGAGCACGACCCGGTCTACAAGGTTTCGATCATTCCGCGCGGTCGTGCCTTGGGCGTGACCATGTTCCTGCCGGAAGAAGACCGTTATAGCCTGTCCAAGCGCGCGCTCATCAGCCAGATCTGTTCGCTGTACGGTGGTCGTATCGCCGAAGAAATGACCCTGGGCTTCGATGGCGTGACTACCGGTGCGTCCAACGACATCATGCGTGCCAGCCAGATCGCCCGAAACATGGTGACCAAGTGGGGCTTGTCGGAAAAACTTGGCCCGCTGATGTACGCAGAAGAAGAGGGTGAGGTATTCCTCGGTCGTAGCGCCGGCAGCCAGCACGCCAGTGTGTCCGGCGAGACTGCCAAGCTGATCGACTCCGAAGTGCGCAGCATCATCGATCAGTGCTACGCCACTGCCAAGCAGCTGCTGATCGAGAATCGCGACAAGCTTGAAGCGATGACCGAAGCGTTGATGAAGTACGAAACCATCGATGCCGATCAGATCGACGACATCATGGCTGGGCGTACGCCACGCGAGCCGCGTGACTGGGACGATGACAAGGACTCGGGTACGCCTGCGGCCCAGAATGATCGTCCGGAATCGCCAATCGGCGGCCCAGCAGCTCAACACTAAGGGCATCTATGAGCTCAGTGCAGTACCCGACCCGGTTGCCTTGCGGCAACCGGGTTCTTGATTTGTCACGTACCCATGTCATGGGTATTCTCAATATCACCCCCGATTCCTTCTCCGATGGCGGGCGCTTCAGTCAGCGTGACGAGGCCCTGCGCCATGCCGAGGCAATGGTTGCCGCCGGCGCTACGCTGATCGACATCGGCGGCGAGTCCACGCGGCCGGGCGCACGCGCAGTATCGGTGACCGAAGAGCTGGAGCGGGTGGCGCCAATGGTTGAGGCGATCAATAGTCGCCTTGACGTGGTCATCTCGGTCGATACCTCGACGCCTGCCGTCATCCGCGAGTCCGCGCGTCTAGGCGCCGGGCTGATCAATGACGTGCGCGCCCTGGAGCGCGATGGCGCTCTGGACGCCGCGGCCGATACTGGCCTGCCGGTGTGCCTCATGCACATGCGTGGCGAGCCGGGTAACATGCAGGATGACCCGCATTACGAAGATGTGACCGCCGACGTTGCGCGTTATCTTGAGCAGCGGATGGCCGCCTGTTCGGCGGCGGGCATCGATTCAAACAGAATCATTCTTGATCCGGGCTTTGGTTTCGCCAAGACACTGGCGCACAACCTGAGCCTGTTCAAGCACATGGAAGCGCTCTATCGCCTTGGGCGCCCACTGCTGGTGGGTGTTTCACGAAAGAGCATGATCGGCCTGACGCTGGAACGTCCGGTCGGCGAGCGCTTGTACGGCAGCCTTGCGCTGGCGGCGTTGGCCATGACCAAGGGGGCGAGCATACTTCGTGTCCATGACGTGGCTGAAACTGTCGATGTAGTGCGCATGATCGCTGCAGTGCAAAACGCCGAATAAGAACATTGGAGTCCCTATGAGCAGAAAATACTTTGGTACCGACGGCATTCGTGGCCGCGTCGGCGAATACCCGATCACGCCTGACTTCATGCTGAAGCTTGGCTGGGCGGCCGGCATGGCGTTCCGCAAGCAGGGCCATTGCCGGGTGCTGGTGGGCAAGGACACGCGTATCTCCGGTTACATGTTCGAGTCCGCGCTCGAAGCCGGCCTGGCCGCCGCGGGTGCCGATGTCATGCTGCTGGGGCCAATGCCTACACCGGCCATCGCCTACCTGACGCGCACATTCCATGCCCAGGCGGGCATTGTCATCAGTGCCTCGCACAACCCGCACGAAGACAACGGCATCAAGTTCTTCTCCGGTCAGGGCACCAAGCTGCCTGACGAAGTCGAGCTAATGATCGAGGAACTGCTTGACCAGCCGATGACGGTTGTCGATTCGAGCAAGCTGGGCAAGGTGTCGCGCATCAACGACGCGGCGGGCCGCTACATCGAATTCTGCAAGAGCAGCGTGCCGAGCAGCACCAGCTTCGATGGCCTCAAGCTGGTGGTCGATTGCGCCCACGGCGCCACCTACAAGGTCGCGCCAAGCGTGTTCCGCGAGTTGGGTGCCGATGTGACCGTGCTGCATGCGCAACCAGACGGCCTGAACATCAACGAAGGCTGCGGCTCGACCCACATCGAATCGCTGCAGGCTGCCGTGCTGGTGGGCCATGCCGACCTTGGCATTGCCTTCGATGGCGACGGTGATCGGGTGCTGATGGTCGACCACACCGGCGCCATCGTCGACGGTGACGAACTGCTGTTCATCATTGCTCGCGACTTGCACGATCGTGGCAAGCTGCAAGGTGGGGTGGTCGGCACGCTGATGAGCAACCTGGGCCTGGAGCTTGCACTGAAAGACCTGGATATCCCGTTCGTGCGGGCCAAGGTCGGCGACCGTTATGTCATGGCTGAGCTGCTGGAGCGCGAGTGGCTGGTTGGTGGCGAAAACTCCGGCCATGTCGTGTGCTGCAACCACACCACCACCGGTGACGCGATCATTGCCGCTTTGCAGGTGCTGATGGCGCTCAAGCGCCGTGGCGAAACCTTGGCGCAGGCCCGTCAGGCGCTGCGCAAGTGCCCGCAGGTGTTGATCAACGTGCGCTTCGGCGCCAGCAAGGTCGACCCGCTGGAGCACCCGGCCGTCAAGGATGCCAGTGCCAAGGTCACTGAAGCGTTGGCCGGTCGCGGTCGTGTGCTGTTGCGCAAGTCTGGTACCGAGCCGCTGGTGCGGGTCATGGTCGAAGGCGAAGACGAAACCCAGGTGCGTGGCCATGCTGAAGCACTGGCCAAACTGGTTGGCGAAGTTTGTGTCTGATGGCGCTTGCCAGCGCAGATCTGGTTGGGTAAGATCTGCGCCCACTTTGACCGACGAGGTAAAGCATGCGTCGCCCTATGGTAGCTGGTAACTGGAAGATGCACGGTACCCGCGCTAGCGTCGCTGAGCTGACCGAAGGCTTGAGCAATCTCGCCTTGCCGAGCGGAGTGGAAGTCGCGGTATTTCCACCAGCCCTGTTCATCAATCAAGTGATCGATGGCTTGGCGGGTAAAGAAATTACTGTCGGCGCACAGAATTCTGCTGTACAACCCGAACAGGGTGCGCTGACCGGGGAAGTTGCTCCGGAGCAGCTGGTTGAAGCAGGTTGCAAGTTGGTGTTGATTGGTCACTCGGAGCGTCGCCAAGTCATTGGTGAAACCGACGAAGTGCTCAATCGCAAGTTTGCAGCGGCCCAGGCCAAAGGTTTGAAGCCAGTGCTTTGCATCGGGGAAACCCTTGAAGAGCGCGAGGCTGGCAAAACGCTTGAAGTTGTCGGGCGTCAACTAAGCAGTATCATCGAAGCATTCGGTGTTAAGGCTTTTGCCAATGCAGTAATCGCCTATGAGCCTGTATGGGCCATCGGCACTGGCCTTACGGCCACGCCACAGCAGGCCCAGGATGTGCACGCCGCCATCCGCGGCCAGTTGGCGGCAGAAGATGCTGAAGTAGCTGCGAAGGTGCAGTTGCTCTACGGCGGCAGCGTGAAGGCGGCCAATGCGGCCGAACTGTTCGGCATGCCGGATATCGATGGGGGTCTCATTGGTGGGGCTTCCCTGAACGCAGACGAATTCGGTGCAATTTGTCGCGCCGCAGGAAACTGAACAAATGCTGGAAACAGTCATCGTTGTTTTTCATCTGTTGGCAGCGCTGTCGCTTGTAGTGCTGGTTCTGTTGCAACAGGGTAAAGGTGCTGAAGCAGGTGCATCTTTCGGCGCGGGTGCCTCAAACACCGTGTTCGGGAGCCAAGGCTCTGCAACGTTCCTAAGTAAATTAACTGCTATACTCGCTGCCACTTTCTTTTTGACAGCACTTGGGTTAGGATACTTCGCGAAGCAACAAGCTCACCAGCTTAGCCAAGCAGGTCTTCCAGATCCAGCAGTGCTAGAAGTGAAAGAGCCGCAAAAACCGGCAGTTAATGATGATGTACCGGTGCTCCAACAGCAGAAGAGCGAAACCACCAATAACACGGGTGATGTACCTCCTCCGGCAGAAGAGCAGAAGTAACGGGTTTCAAGTAGTAGTATTGCCGAGGTGGTGGAATTGGTAGACACGCAACCTTGAGGTGGTTGTGCCCATAGGGTGTAGGGGTTCGAGTCCCCTTCTCGGTACCAATTAAAGCTTGAGAGCCCGCTTTAGCGGGCTTTCTTGTAGGTGAATGTTTGGATTTGACCCTCAGTAGGGTTCGGTCTTATACTTTTGCCCCAGCTTTGTCGCGGGGTGGAGCAGCTTGGTAGCTCGTCGGGCTCATAACCCGAAGGTCGTTGGTTCAAATCCAGCCCCCGCAACCAGCTTCAGCGGAGCCCCTTTTCAGGGGCTTTTTGCTAACCGAACAGTTTTCGGCGTCGTTGTCCAACGGCGCTTTCAGGGATGGGCGCTTCGCCCATTTTTTATTTGCACAGCATGCACGAGGGGGTTCAGGTGTCGAGCAAGCTAGAACAGTTGCAGGCCTTGTTGGCCCCGGTTGTCGAGGGTCTGGGCTATCAGTGCTGGGGGATCGAATACGTTTCCCAGGGTAAGCATTCGGTACTGCGCATCTACATCGACAAGGAAGGCGGCATTCTGGTGGAGGACTGCGAAGCGGTCAGTCGTCAGGCCAGCGCAATCCTCGATGTGGAAGATCCAATCAGCAGTGAGTACACCCTCGAGGTGTCTTCTCCAGGCATGGATCGCCCACTGTTCACTCTGGAACAGTTTGCCTCGCATGCCGGCGAACAAGTGAAGATCAAGCTGCGCTCACCCTTCGAGGGTCGTCGTAACTTCCAGGGCCTTCTCCGTGGTGTGGAGGAGCAGGATGTGGTGGTCCAGGTGGACAACCAAGAGTTCCTGTTACCGATCGACTCGATCGACAAGGCCAATATTATTCCCAGTTTTGACTGAGACGTGCCGGGCCCGGCGGACTATCCGGGCCTAATGGCTTGCGCAAGGCGAGGCGTACGATGAGCAAAGAAGTACTGCTGGTTGTTGAATCGGTATCCAACGAAAAAGGTGTACCGCCCGGCGTCATTTTCGAAGCGCTGGAAGTGGCCCTGGCCACTGCAACCAAAAAACGTTTTGAAGACGAAGTCGACCTGCGTGTGGAAATCAATCGCCACACCGGTAGCTACGAGACTTTCCGTCGTTGGACCGTGGTCGACGAAGCCGATCTTGATGATCCGGCAATCGAGACCTGGCTGGACAAGATCAAGGACACCCACCCTGAAGCCAAGGTCGGTGACGTGATCGAGGAGAAGATCGAGTCCATCGAGTTCGGTCGTATCGCCGCCCAGACCGCCAAGCAGGTCATCGTGCAGAAGGTCCGTGAGGCCGAGCGCGCCCAGGTGGTCGATGCCTACCGCGAACGCGTGGGCGAGATCATCTCCGGTACCGTTAAAAAGGTTACCCGCGACAACGTCATCGTTGACCTGGGCAACAATGCCGAGGCCTTGCTGGCTCGCGAAGACATCATTCCGCGCGAAACCTTCCGTGTTGGCGTGCGCCTGCGTGCGCTGCTCAAGGAAATTCGCACTGAAAACCGTGGCCCACAGCTGATTCTGTCGCGCACCGCGCCGCAGATGCTGATCGAGCTTTTCCGCATTGAAGTGCCGGAAATCGCCGAGGGCCTCATCGAAGTCATGGCTGCTTCCCGTGATCCGGGTTCGCGAGCCAAGATCGCCGTCCGCTCCAAGGACAAGCGTATCGACCCGCAAGGTGCCTGCATCGGCATGCGTGGTTCGCGCGTCCAGGCCGTATCCGGGGAGCTGGGTGGTGAGCGTGTGGATATCGTCCTGTGGGACGATAACCCGGCGCAGTTCGTCATCAACGCCATGTCGCCGGCCGAAGTCGCGGCGATCATCGTTGATGAAGATGCCCATGCCATGGACATCGCCGTCGCCGAGGACAACCTGGCCCAGGCCATTGGCCGTGGCGGTCAGAACGTTCGCCTGGCCAGTCAGTTGACCGGCTGGACCCTGAACGTGATGACCGAGAAGGACATCCAGGCCAAGCAACAGGCCGAAACCGGTGACATCCTGCGCAATTTCATCGATGAACTGGAAGTCGACGAGGAGCTGGCCCAAGTGCTGGTCGACGAAGGCTTCACCAGCCTCGAAGAAATTGCCTACGTACCGTTGGAAGAAATGCTCAACATCGATGGCTTTGACGAAGATATCGTCAATGAGCTCCGCGCTCGAGCCAAGGACCGTTTGTTGACCAAGGCCATCGCTACCGAAGAAAAACTGGCAGACGCCCACCCGGCCGAAGACCTGCTCTCCCTCGAGGGCATGGACAAGGACCTGGCGGCTGAACTGGCGGTGCGCGGCGTGGTTAACCGCGAAGACCTGGCCGAGCAGTCGATCGACGATCTGCTCGACATCGACGGCATCGACGAAGAGCGTGCCGGCAAGTTGATCATGGCCGCCCGAGCCCACTGGTTCGAGTAATTAGGCGCGGCCTGAGGAGAGAAGTGCATGACGCAAGTCACGGTGAAAGAACTGGCCCAAGAGGTCGAGGCACCGGTAGAGCGCCTGCTGCAGCAGATGCGTGAGGCAGGTCTGCCGCACACCGACGCCGGTCAGGTAGTGACCGACAATGAGAAGCAGACCCTGCTGACTCATTTGAAAAGCAGCCACAAGAGCAAGGCGGAAGAGCCGCGCAAGATTACCTTGCAGCGCAAAACCACCAGCACCCTGCGTGTCGCCGGTAGCAAGAGCATCAGCGTAGAAGTACGCAAGAAGAAAGTTTTCGTGCAGCGCAGCCCGGAAGAAATCCAGGCTGAGCAGAAGCGTGAGCTGGATGAGCGCCGCGCGGCTGAAAATGCCGCTCGCGACAAGGTCGAGGCCGAAGTTCGCCAGCGCAACGAAGAGCAAGCCCGTCGTCAGGCGGCCGACTCCGCTGTAGCCGCCCCTGCGCCTGCCGCCAAGCCAGAGCCGGCTCCTGCCGCTGCCCCGGCCCCGGTAGTCGCCGACGCTCCGGCCTCCGAAGACGCTGCAGCCCGTGCTGCCGAGCGCAAGAAGGACGAGACCCGTCGCAACGAAAGCCGTACTCGCGATGACGACCGTCGTCGTGGCGAGGCGCCTCGTGTGTCGATCAAGGTCAAGGTCAAGGAGAAGGAAAAGGCGCCGACTCCGCGTGCTGCTCCGCGCACTACCGACGAAGAGAGCGATGGCGCTCGTCGTGGTCGTGGCGGCAAGGGCAAGCTGAAAAAGCGTAATCAGCACGGCTTCCAGAACCCGACTGGCCCCGTCATCCGTGACGTGACCATCGGCGAGACCATCACGGTCTCCGAGCTGGCCAACCAGATGTCCGTCAAGGGCGCTGAAGTGGTCAAGTTCATGTTCAAGATGGGTACTCCGGTCACCATCAACCAGGTGCTCGACCAGGAAACCGCTCAGCTGATCGCAGAAGAGCTGGGCCACAAGGTCACCCTGGTCAGCGACACCGCGCTGGAAGACTCCCTGGCCGAATCGCTGAAATTCGAAGGCCAGACCGAGTCGCGTGCACCGGTGGTTACTGTCATGGGTCACGTTGACCATGGTAAGACCTCGCTGCTCGACTACATCCGTCGTGCCAAGGTTGCCGCTGGCGAAGCCGGTGGTATCACCCAGCACATCGGTGCCTACCACGTGGAAACTGACCGCGGTATGGTCACCTTCCTCGACACCCCGGGCCACGCAGCTTTCACCCAGATGCGTGCACGCGGTGCCAAGGCGACCGACATCGTCATCCTGGTGGTGGCAGCGGACGACGGCGTGATGCCTCAAACCCGCGAAGCCGTTCAGCATGCCAAGGCAGCTGGCGTTCCGCTGGTGGTTGCGGTGAACAAGATCGACAAGCCAGGTGCTGACCTCGATCGCATCCGCAACGAACTGTCCGTCGAAGGCGTAACCTCCGAGGACTGGGGTGGTGACACTCCGTTCGTCAAGGTTTCGGCGAAGATGGGTACCGGCGTCGACGAACTGCTCGAAGCTGTCCTGCTGCAGGCCGAGATTCTCGAACTGACTGCAACCCCGACCGCTCCAGGTCGTGGCGTGGTCGTCGAATCGCGCCTGGACAAGGGCCGTGGCCCAGTGGCGACCATCCTGGTTCAGGACGGTACCCTGCGTCAGGGCGACATGGTTCTGTGCGGTTCCAACTATGGCCGCGTGCGTGCCATGCTCGACGAGAACGGCAAGCCTGTGAAGGAAGCCGGCCCGTCGATCCCGGTCGAAATCCTCGGCCTGGACGGTACCCCGGAAGCCGGTGACGAGCTGTCCGTGGTTGCCGACGAGAAGAAAGCCCGTGAAGTTGCCTTGTTCCGTCAAGGCAAGTACCGCGAGGTCAAGCTGGCCCGTGCTCACGCCGGCAAGCTGGAAAACATCTTCGAGACCATGGGTCAGGAAGAGAAGAAAACCCTCAACATCGTTCTCAAGACCGATGTGCGTGGTTCTCTGGAAGCACTGCAGGGTTCGCTTGGCGGCCTGGGCAACGACGAAGTGCAGGTGCGTGTGATTGGTGGTGGCGTCGGTGGTATCACCGAAAGCGACGCCAACCTGGCACTGGCTTCGAACGCAGTACTGTTCGGCTTCAACGTGCGTGCCGATGCCGGTGCGCGCAAGATCGTCGAGCAAGAAGGTCTGGATATGCGTTACTACAACGTGATCTACGACATCATCGAAGACGTCAAGAAGGCCCTGACCGGCATGCTCGGCAGCGATGTTCGCGAGAACATCCTGGGTGTCGCCGAAGTGCGTGACGTGTTCCGTTCGCCGAAGTTCGGCGCCATCGCTGGCTGTATGGTCATCGAGGGTACCGTTTACCGCAACCGTCCGATCCGCGTACTGCGCGACGACGTTGTGATCTTCGAAGGCGAGCTGGAATCGCTGCGTCGCTTCAAGGACGACGCCTCCGAAGTGCGTTCGGGCATGGAGTGCGGTATTGGCGTCAAGAGCTACAACGACGTCAAGGTCGGCGACAAGATCGAAGTCTTCGAGAAAGTCCAGGTGGCTCGTACCCTTTAAGGGCGAGCGAGCCGCAAGCGCCCGCTACAGGGCGGCTTGCGGTACCTCTTCAGGTAGCGCCCGGTCAGGCATTCGTCTGTCCGGGCGTTTGCCGCTTTAAGTTACAGGTAGCAAGAATGGCCAAAGAATATAGCCGTACCCAACGTATTGGCGATCAGATGCAGCGCGAGCTGGCCGAACTGATCCGTCGCGAAGTCAAGGACCCACGCGTCGGTCTGGTGACCATCACCGCCGTGGACGTCAGCCGTGACCTGGGCCATGCCAAGGTGTTCATCACCGTCATGGGCGAGGAAACCCCGGACGCCGTGCAGCAGTCTCTCAAGGCATTGAACAGCGCTGCCAGCTTCCTGCGTCTGCACCTGGGGCGTTCGATGCAACTGCGCAGCGTGCCGCAGCTGCACTTCCACTTCGATGAAAGTGTCAGCCGTGGTGTGCACCTGTCGGCGCTGATCGAGCGTGCAGTGGCCGAAGACCGCCTGCACAAGGATGCCGACGAGTCGGGCACCAAGGAGTAAGTGGTGGCCCAGGTCAAACGTATCCGCCGCAATGTCAGCGGCATCATCCTGCTCGACAAGCCGCTGGGCTTCACGTCCAACGCCGCCCTGCAAAAGGTGCGCTGGCTGCTCAATGCGGAAAAGGCCGGCCACACCGGTAGCCTCGATCCGTTGGCAACCGGCGTGCTGCCGCTGTGCTTCGGCGAGGCGACCAAGTTTTCGCAGTACTTGCTCGATTCCGACAAGGGCTACGAAACCGTCATGCAGATGGGGCAGACTACCAACACCGGCGATGCCGAGGGCGAGGTACTGCAGACCCGCGACGTGACCGTTGGTCGCGCCGATATCGAGGCGCTGCTGCCACGTTTTCGTGGCCCCATCAGCCAGATACCGCCCATGTACTCGGCGCTCAAGCGTGATGGCCAGCCGCTGTACAAACTGGCGCGTGCAGGAGAGGTAGTGGAGCGCGAGGCGCGTTCTGTTACTATTAACCGCTTGGAGTTGCTCGAGTGCGAAGGCACCCGTGCACGGTTGAGCGTAGGATGCAGCAAAGGCACCTATATCCGCACCCTGGTGGAGGATATCGGTGAAGCCCTAGGCTGCGGCGCTTATGTCGCCGAGCTGCGCAGGACCCAGGCCGGGCCCTTCGCGCTGGCACAGACGGTTACCCTCGAGGAACTCGAACAGGCCCATGCCGACGGTGGCAACGAAGCGCTCGACCGCTTCCTGATGCCATCTGACAGCGGGCTGCAGGACTGGCCGATGGTCAGCCTGTCGGAACACAGTGCGTTCTACTGGCTGCATGGGCAGGCGGTACGCGCGCCGGACGCGCCACAATTTGGCATGGTCCGGGTACAGGATCATAATGCGCGCTTCATCGGTATCGGTGAAGTGAGCGAAGACGGGCGCATTGCGCCGCGTCGGCTGATTCGGTCGGAATGACCGAAACCGCGGGGCCAGGCTGTTGCCGGGTCTCACGGAATCAAGGGTGGCTGTCAGTAGGCACGGTCACACCTTTTTTATTAATACAGGGATTTGTCCCTGGCCTATTGGACCCCGCATGCGGGATCCGTTATCAGGAGAAGCCAAATGGCCCTCAGCGTTGAAGAAAAAGCTCAAATCGTTACCGACTTCCAGCAAGCCGCTGGCGACACTGGTAGCCCAGAAGTTCAGGTTGCTCTGCTGACCGCGAACATCAACAAGCTGCAAGGCCACTTCAAGGCCAACGGTAAAGACCACCACTCGCGTCGTGGCCTGATCCGTATGGTAAACCAGCGTCGTAAGCTGCTGGACTACCTGAAGGGCAAAGACACCACTCGTTACAGCGCCCTGATCGGTCGCCTGGGCCTGCGTCGCTAATAGCGGCCTGGTCAGTGGTGTGCATGGCGTGTCTCATGCATTGGCAACGCTGCCTGGCAGCGTTGTCTATGAGCATGTCATGCGTATCTCCGAGGTTGGCAGCCTGGTGAAGTTGAGCGGTTTTCCGCTCTTCAGCCAGGCTCCCAACCTCGTGTTGTATCTGGACGGTCAATGGGGCCGATTCCCCGTTCTGCCCAAGAATTCGCAAGAAACCAGTTCCCCCAAGAGCCACTGAAAAAGGTAGGAAACCGTGAACCCGGTAATCAAGACTTTCCAGTTCGGTCAATCGACCGTTACTCTCGAAACGGGCCGTATCGCCCGTCAGGCAACCGGCGCCGTGCTGGTTACCGTCGACAACGACGTCACCGTGCTGGTGACTGTGGTAGGCGCCAAACAGGCTGATCCAGGCAAGGGCTTCTTCCCGCTGTCGGTTCACTACCAGGAAAAGACCTACGCCGCCGGCAAGATCCCGGGTGGCTTCTTCAAGCGTGAAGGCCGTCCTTCCGAGAAAGAGACGCTGACCTCGCGCCTGATCGACCGTCCGATCCGTCCGCTGTTCCCGGAAGGCTTCATGAACGAAGTGCAGGTTGTCTGCACCGTGGTTTCCACCAGCAAGAAGACCGACCCGGACATCGCTGCGATGATCGGTACCTCGGCTGCCCTGGCCATTTCCGGCATCCCGTTCGAAGGCCCGATCGGCGCCGCTCGCGTTGCTTTCCACGAAAGCACCGGCTACCTGCTGAACCCGACCTACGAGCAACTGGCTGCCTCGAGCCTGGACATGGTCGTTGCCGGTACCGCCGACGCCGTACTGATGGTTGAATCGGAAGCTCAAGAGCTGACCGAAGACCAGATGCTGGGCGCTGTACTGTTCGCCCACGACGAATTCCAGGCTGTGATCCAGGCTGTCAAAGAGCTGGCCGCCGAAGCTGCCAAGCCGACCTGGGACTGGAAACCTGCAGTTGCCAACACCGAGCTGTTCAACGCTATCCGCGCCGAGTTCGGCGAAGCGGTTTCGCAGGGCTACACCATCACCGTCAAGGCCGACCGCTATGCGCGTCTGGGCGAGCTGCGCGATCAGGCGATCGCCAGGTTCTCCGGTGAAGAAGGCCAGCCTTCGGCTTCCGAAGTGAAAGAAATCTTCGGCGAAATCGAATACCGCACCGTTCGCGAAAACATCGTAAACGGCAAGCCACGTATCGACGGTCGCGACACCAAGACCGTTCGCCCGCTGAACATCGAAGTCGGCGTGCTGCCGAAGACTCACGGTTCGGCGCTGTTCACCCGTGGCGAAACCCAGGCCCTGGTCGTTGCGACCCTGGGTACTGCCCGTGACGCCCAGCTGCTGGACACCCTCGAAGGCGAGAAGAAAGACCCCTTCATGCTGCACTACAACTTCCCGCCGTTCTCGGTAGGTGAGTGTGGCCGTATGGGCGGTGCTGGCCGTCGCGAAATCGGCCACGGCCGTCTGGCTCGTCGTTCGGTTCAGGCCATGCTGCCTGCCGCTGACGTGTTCCCGTACACCATTCGCGTGGTTTCGGAAATCACCGAATCCAACGGCTCCAGCTCCATGGCTTCGGTCTGTGGTGCTTCCCTGGCGCTGATGGACGCTGGTGTGCCGATGAAGGCACCGGTTGCCGGTATCGCCATGGGCCTGGTCAAGGAAGGCGAGAAGTTCGCGGTCCTGACCGACATCCTGGGTGACGAAGACCACCTGGGCGACATGGACTTCAAGGTAGCCGGTACCGCCAAGGGCGTGACCGCGCTGCAGATGGACATCAAGATCAACGGCATCACTGAAGAGATCATGGAAATCGCCCTGGGCCAAGCCCTGGAAGCGCGCCTGAACATCCTCGGTCAGATGAACCAGATCATTGGCCAGTCGCGTACCGAACTGTCGGCCAACGCCCCGACCATGATCGCGATGAAGATCGATACCGACAAGATTCGTGACGTTATCGGCAAAGGCGGCGCCACCATTCGCGCCATCTGCGAAGAGACCAAGGCCTCGATCGACATCGAAGACGACGGCTCGATCAAGATCTTCGGCGAAACCAAGGAAGCGGCAGAGGCTGCCAAGCAGCGCATCCTGGGCATCACCGCAGAGGCCGAGATCGGCAAGATCTACGTCGGCAAGGTTGAGCGCATCGTCGACTTCGGCGCCTTCGTCAACATCCTGCCTGGCAAGGACGGCCTGGTGCACATCTCCATGCTGAGCGATGCTCGCGTCGAGAAAGTCACCGACATCCTCAAAGAAGGCCAGGAAGTCGAAGTGCTGGTACTGGACGTGGACAACCGCGGCCGTATCAAGCTGTCGATCAAGGACGTAGCCGCGGCCAAGGCCTCGGGCGTTTAAGCGACGGTTGCACGCAACACGGAAAGGGCCCTTCGGGGCCCTTTTTTCATGCGCGACGGGAACCTTTAGCGGACTTGCATCTTGCATGCAGGTTTCCCACGCTGATTGCAAAATGCACGAACGCTCAAGTGATGGCGTTTAGCTAAGTCATTGATTTATAAAGGTTCAAGCGAAGCGGTAAAGCTGGCACAGCACATGCAACTACCCTCATACCTGACGCCAGGACATACGGCGCAGACCTTTCGAAAAACAGGAGTGACCCACATGAAGAAGTTCGCCATTGCTGCCGCTACTGCCACCGCTCTGACCCTGACCATGGCTAACGCGGCATTCGCCCAGCAATCTACCCAGGCGCCGATGACTCTGGCGGCTGGTGAGGTGACCAAAGCCAAGGAAGCTACCTCCGACACCTGGATCACCACCAAGGTGAAGGCTGACCTGATGACCGAGAAAGGTGTGCCTGGCAGCGACATCAAAGTCGAAACCAACAAGGGTGTCGTGTCGCTGTCGTCCGATGTGGCGGTGACCGATGCACAGAAAGAGATGGCTGTTGCCATCGCCAAGAAGATCAAAGGTGTGCAGGCCGTTTCGGCTGATGGCCTGAAATCCGAGTAAGGAATGTCCCGTCGGCCAAACGGATTTGGCCACTTATGCACAAAGCCCCGGCCTGAGCCGGGGCTTTTTCATCTCAGCTAGTACATCGGGTTGCGCGTGATCACATCGCTTTCGAAGCATTCCTGTTTGGCGATCAGGGGCTCGACCAATGGGCGGCTATCGCGGAAATGTGCGGTCTGGGTGTGCGCGTCATACGCCGCATCATCGCGATAGATTTCGTAGAGGTAGATCACGTCTGGGTCGAACCGGTCCTGCGACACATCGAACACCAGGCAGCCTGGTTCGCTGGCGACGGAAGCTGCGGCATTGACTTTGATCGCGGTCAGGAAAGCTTCGGCGCAGCCGGGCTTCACTCGGGTCTTGATGAACAAGCTATACACAAAGCGCTCCTTTTGTTTTAAATTCTGTTTTGAATTGTATACAAAAATGGAGCCCCGCCAATGTCCGAATTGCCTGCACGCCCTGGCCGCCTGAATGGCCTGCGCCACATCGCTTTGCTGGTACCCAACCTTGAAGAGTGTGAGCGTTTCTACGTCGATGTGCTGGGCATGGAAGTGCTGAACCGCGCCAACGAGGACCTGGTGTACCTCACCTGCGGTAACGACAACCTGTCGCTGGGGCGGGGGGCCGGGGCGGCCAATGGGTTGCAGACCCTGGATCACTACGGGTTCATCGTGGACAGCGTGGAGGAGTTGGAGGCCTGGTACCAGTACTTCAAGGCCCATGGCGTGACCTTGCTGGACCGGCCTTTCAACCATGGTGACGGGGCGCGCAGCTTCCACCTGCTGGACCCGGCGGGGAACAAGGTGCAGCCGCTGTATCACCCGGCGGTGTCGGGGCAGCGGTT
The DNA here is from genome assembly GCF_001320565.1 of Pseudomonas sp. NBRC 111132. Lineage (NCBI taxonomy): Bacteria > Pseudomonadati > Pseudomonadota > Gammaproteobacteria > Pseudomonadales > Pseudomonadaceae > Pseudomonas > Pseudomonas sp. NBRC 111132. The sequence goes on along the minus strand of NZ_BCBI01000030.1, from coordinate 37,153 downwards.
GGTGAGTGCCTGAATTGATATCACCTGATCGGGCCCCTTCGCGGGTAAACCCGCTCCCACAAGGACTGTGCAGTACCTGTGGGAGCGGGTTTACCCGCGAAGAGGCCGGGCCTGCCTTAAGCGATTATTCGGCATCCAGATGCATCGGCGTCACCACCCGGCCATCGCTTTCAGGCTGCCCCAGGCTGGTATCGATGAAATACACCCGGTCATCTTCCAGCTTGCCCTTGTCCACTAGGTAATCCTTGATACTGCTGGCCCGCTCCTGGCCCAAGGTACGCAGCAGTGCGGTGCTCTCTGCCCAGGACTTGATCACAGCCTCGCGCAGCTTGGCGGTGCGCTCGTCGCGGCCCAGTTGCTCCCATTCGGCAGGCGGCTGCTGTTTAAGGCGAGTGCGATAGATGCCCTCAAGCATTGCCGGCTTGTCGCTGTCGTCGACCACCAGCATCGAGGCATTGGCCGGTACTTTGTCGCCACGGCGCTGCAGGATCTTGTACCAGGTGGCCTGGTACTCACGCTCCAGGCGTTGCTGGGCGATCAGCGGGCCATCGCTGGCCTGGGCGCTGGTGCCTTCGATTTCCAGACGCAGTTCCGGGCGCTCTTTAAGTGCTGATGCCAGTTTGTCCAGGGACGACTGGGCATCGCCGCTGAGTTCGCTGGAACCCGGGGCGAACGCCACGTTGCCGAGGTCTTCCGCGCCCCCGCCGCTAATCAGCCCACCAATGAACTTGAACGGCGCCTGTGCCGCACGCAGCACCAGGTTACGCAGGGTTTGCCAGACAATCGGCATCACGCTGAACTGCGGGTTGTTGAGGTCGCCGGTGACCGGCAGTTCGATCGAGATCTTGCCCTCGGTATCCTTAAGCAGTGCCACTGCCAGGCGGATCGGCAGGTCGACCGCGTCCGGGCTGTCGACTTTTTCACCCAGTTGCAGCTGCTCCACCACGACCTTGTTTTCGGCCTTGAGCTGGCCGTTGGTGATCAGGTAGTGCAAGTCGAGGTTGAGCCGGCCTTTGCGGATGCGGAAGCCGGCAAATTTGCCGGAGTAGGGCGTCAACGTGGTCAGCTCGACGCGCTTGAAGCTGGTGGCGATGTCCAGGCTGGCCAACGGGTTGAACGGGTTGAGAGCGCCCTTGATGGTAACCGGTGCGTAGCGGTCGACCTTGCCCTTGACGTCCACTTTGGCCGGCAGCGGCTTGCGGTTGTCGATGGTGCCGATTTGGCCATTGAGCTGCTGGATGGCCGTGGCGAAGTTGGGGGTGAGCGACAGGTCGGCGAAGTTGGCCGAGCCGTCGTTGATGTCGATCTGGCCGATGTGAATGCCCAGTGGCTTGGCGCTGCTGGCCGAGGCCGGCTTTGACGTGTTGCTCGCCGGGGCGCCGGCCGGCTGTGGGATCAGCAGGTCATTGACGTTGGTGGTGCGGTCTTCGTTGATGATGAAACGCGCATAGGGCTGCAGCAGGGTTACCTTGTCGATCGACAGTGCATCGCCGTGCACGTAGGACAAGCCGTCGACGTTCACTTGCTGCCATTTGACGAAGTCGCGGCTTTTGATGGTGTCGAGGGTGTGCAACTGGCTGACTTGCGCCTTGCCGGTGACATTGAACGCCAGCGGCGCGGTGTTCTTCAGGTCTACCTTGAGGTCGCTGGAAAGCATGCCGCTGCGCAGCTCCAGCAGGATGAACGGGCTGATGTAGGCTTGGGCCACGCGCAGGTCGATGTCACGGGTGCTCACATCCAACTTGGCCCAAATTGGCGCCAGGTTGACCTGGCCAGCCGCTTGCAGCTTGCCTTGCTTGCCCACGCCGGTGTCGAGCTTGAGGGTGAAGGGCGACTGGTTGAGGCTGTCGAAACCTTGCAGGTCGGCGTTGAGAGGGCCAATGTCCAAGGCTACCGGTTCTTTCTGGCTGCGGTCCGCCAGGTGCACCAGGTAGTTGCGCAGTTGCACATCCTTGAGCAGCACTTGCCAGGGTTTGCTGGGCGCCTTGGCGGCTTTCTCTTCAGGCGTAGGCTCGGCGGCGGCAGGTTCGGCCTTTTCCTTTGGCGTGGCCTTGGCCGGTTGGCTGGCGAACAGCTTCTGCCAGTCGAGTTGGCCGTCCTTTTCCAGTGCGGCCCAGGTTTCCAGTTTTTCGCTGCGGATCTTGCCCACGGTGACCAGTTGCTTGACCAGATCGACAGAGGTTTCGCTCACCTCCAGGCTGGCCAGGCGTGCCAACGGGCGGCCATCCGGCGCCTTGATGGCGAACGGCGCGATGCGCACGGAGGCGTTGTCCAGTTGCAGCTCAGTCTGCTGGGCGAGGTTGAGCTTGTAGTGGGTGTCGAGGCTGATCACGCCGTCTTCCAGCACCAGCGGCACGGCGTCACGGACATAGGGCCAGAACGCCTTCATCTTGCCTTCGGTGACCTTCAGCGTGCCTTCGGAGGCGATCGGCGCCAGGCTGAGGGTGCCTTTCCAGTCGATACGCCCGCCGTTGGGGCCGAGGGCCACCAGGGACATGTCGGCATTGTCGTTGGGCAGGGTGCTGAGGTTTTTCAGCTCCAGGTTCATGTTGTCGTAGAGGAATTCGATCGGCTCGCTAGGGCGCTGGTCCTCGAAGTGCAGGTAGCCGTCGACCAGCTTGATGCTGCCAATACGCAACGGGAACGGGTCGCTGGGCGGCTCGTCAGGTTTGGCCTCACTGGCGGGCAGCTTGAACAACCCGGTCAGGTTGAGGGCCCCGTCCTTGGCGAACAGGACTTCGTTGCGTGGTTTGTCGAGTTCGACCGCTTCCAGGTGCAGGGCTTTGGTCCACAGGCTGTCGAGCGAGAGGTTGGCGTACAACCGCTCGAACGCGACTTGCTCTTTGCCCGGCTCGCCGATCTGCAGGCCCCACAGCGTCAGCTCGAGGCTGAAGGGGTTGAGTTCGATCCGCTCGAGGTGGGCCGGCACGGTCGCGTACTGGGCCAACTGCTGGTTGGCGATGCGCAGCGCGACACCGGGAAGAATAAGGAAGCCGAGCAGGCTATAGAGGGCTACCAGGGCCACGATTGCGCCAGCGGCGCGAGTCAATCCTTTGTACATGTGTCGCTTCGTCTGTCTAAGCAGGAGTGCTTGGAGTATGGCACGTTAAATCAGTTCCGCAGGGGCGACCATTTGACCTCACTCAATGCCCATGCGCCGTTTGGCCCGGTGCGCCGAGCCGTCGCGCATTGCCCAGCGCAGTACTGGCGCTGTGTGCCTGAGGCCCAGGCGAATCAGGCGCTGCTGCAAAGGCCCATGTTGCAGGCCGAGCATGGCCTGTGCCCAGCCCGGTAGCAGGTCGATACCGGCGTGCAGCATCAGCTTGCCCACCGGCTGTGCCAGGCGGCTGGGGGCAGGGGCGTCGAGCAGGACTCGTATCACTTCATGGCTGCGCGCATCGCAGTGCAGCTGGGGGTGCATGCGTTGCAGATAGTCTTCCACCTGTTGGCACGAACGCGGCACGTCACGGGCGCCAAGGCGCTCGGCGATCAGGGCGATTTCGTTGTAATAGGCATCCTGCTCGGTGCGCGGCAGCTGCGGGTTGCGGTAACGCAGATGAGCGGCGAGGAAACTGCTGACCTCCGCCACATGCACCCAGGTCAGCAGGTCCGGGTCGCTGGCCGCATAGGGGCGGCCGTCCGGCGCGGTGCCGGTAACTTGCAGGTGAATGGTGCGCACTTTGTCGATCAGCCATTCGGCGTCGCCCGTGGCGCCGAACGTGGTGCCGGAAATGAACTGGCTGGTGCGGCGCAGGCGGCCGAGAAGGTCTTCGCGGAAATTGGAGTGGTCCCACACGCCGGCCAGGGCCAACGGATGCAACAGCTGCAGCATCAGGGCGCTGATGCCGCCGACCAGCATGCTCGGGAAGTCGCCATGCACCCGCCAGCTGATGCTGTGCGGGCCGAACAGGCCAGGGTCGCCCTTGGGCGATTCCAGGTCGAGCTGGCCGAGGGCCAGCCCGGTGAGGCTCATGACCTGGGTTTCGATACGGCGACGAAGGGCTTCCATGGGGACCTGCGGTGCGGGGCGGCCATGAACAGCGGCCGCCGGTTACTGGTTAAGGCGTTTGTCGATCAGGCCCTGTACCACGCTGGGGTCGGCAAGGGTCGAGGTATCGCCCAGGTTGTCCAGCTCGTTGCAGGCGATTTTGCGCAGTATACGCCGCATGATCTTGCCTGAGCGCGTCTTGGGTAGCGCCGGCGCCCACTGAATCAGCTCGGGTTTGGCGAAACTGCCGATTTCCTTGCTTACCAGTGCCAGCAGCTCGGCCTTTAGCGTGTCGTCTGGCGTCACGCCATTCATGGTCGTGACGAAGGCGTAGACGCCCTGGCCCTTGAGGTCGTGGGGGTAACCGACCACGGCTGCCTCGGCGACGCTGTCATGCAGCACCAGTGCGCTTTCTACTTCGGCGGTGCCTATGCGGTGCCCGGACACGTTGATCACATCGTCGATGCGCCCGGTGATCCAGTAGTCGCCATCGGCGTCGCGGCGGGCACCGTCGCCGGTGAAGTAGTAGCCGGGCATGGGTTTGAAGTAGGTGTCGACCATGCGCTGATGGTCGCCATAGACGCTACGGATCTGCCCGGGCCAGCTGGCCTTGATGACCAGAAGGCCAGCGCCGGGGCCTTCGATCAGTTTGCCTTTTTCGTCCAGTAGCGCCGGTTGCACGCCAAACATGGGCTGTGTGGCGCAACCGGGTTTGAGTGCCTGCGAGCCGGGCAGCGGGGTGAGCATGATGCCGCCGGTTTCGGTCTGCCACCAGGTATCGACAATGGGGCAGCGCTTCTGCCCGACCGCCTCGAAATACCATTCCCAGGCTTCAGGGTTGATCGGCTCGCCGACGCTGCCCAACAAGCGCAGGCTCTTGCGCGAGGTGCCCTGCAGCGGCGCGGAGCCCTCGCGCATCAATGCGCGCAGGGCGGTCGGGGCGGTGTAGAAAATGTTTACCTGGTGCTTGTCCACCACCTGCCAGAAGCGTGAAGTGTCCGGGTAGTTGGGTACGCCTTCGAACATCAGCGAGATGGCGCCATTGGCCAGCGGGCCATAGACGATGTAGCTGTGGCCGGTAACCCAGCCGACATCGGCAGTGCACCAGAAAACCTCGCCGTCACGGTAGTCGAACACTACCTTGAAGGTCATTGTCGCTTGCAGCAGGTAGCCGCCGGTGGTGTGCAGCACGCCCTTTGGTTTGCCGGTGCTGCCGGAGGTATAGAGGATGAACAGGGGGTCTTCGGCCGCCATCGGCTCGGGGGGGCAGTCGTCGCCGGCCGTTTCCGTTACTTCGTGGTACCAGAGGTCGCGGCCTTCGGCCCAGGCCACATCGCCGCCGGTGCGGCGCACCACCAACACGCTGCTGACCGCTGGGCAGCTGGCCAAGGCCTTGTCGACGTTCTGTTTCAGCGGGACACGCTTGCCGCCACGCACGCCCTCATCGGCGGTGATCACGGTGCGGCAGTCGGCGTCGAGAATGCGGTCGCGCAGGGCGTCGGGGGAAAAACCGCCGAACACTACCGAATGTATGGCCCCGATGCGGGTGCAGGCGAGCATGGCGAAGGCGGCTTCGGGGATCATCGGCATGTAGATGCACACCCGGTCGCCTTTCTTGACCCCGCGCGCCTTCATTGCATTGGCCAGGCGGCAGACCTGGCGGTGCAGCTCGCGGTAAGTGATGGCCTTGGAGTCTTTTGGGTCGTCACCTTCCCACAGCAGGGCCGTCTGCTCGCCGCGCTGGGCTAGATGGCGGTCGATGCAGTTATAGCTGACGTTGAGCTGTGCACCGTCGAACCAGCGGGCCTTGCCGGTATTCAGGTCGCATTGCTGCACGCTCGACCAGGGCTTGATCCAGTCCAGGCGTTTGGCCTGCTCGGCCCAGAAGGTGTCAGGATCGTCGACCGACTGGCGGTACAGGCGATGGTATTCGTCGGGGGTGAGGGTGGCGGACTGGCTGACGGCCAGGGCCTGGGGATAGTTGCGGATATCGAACATGGCGGGTGGTCCTGCTCTTGTAAGGGGCGATGGACTGCAACGGCTATTCGATAGGACAGTGTAGCTGGGAGAGGTGTTCAACCTTGCAGGCCTCTTCGCGGGATTGCCCGCGAAGAGGTGCGTACAGGCTTTAGATCACCCGCGGTGGCGGCCGCGGAAGTAGTTGATCAGCCCTTGGGTGGAGCCATCTTCGGCGCTTTCTTCCAGGCTGCCGACCAAGCGCTGGTAAACGCCCTTGCCCAGCTCCTTGCCCAGCTCAACGCCCCACTGGTCGAAGGCATTGATACCCCAGATCACGCTCTGCACGAACACCTTGTGCTCGTACATCGCCACCAGAGCGCCCAGGCGGCGAGGGCTGATACGTTCGACCACCAGGGTGTTGCTCGGGCGATTACCCGGGATCACCTTGTGCGGTGCGAGCTTCTCGATATCCGCTTCGTTCAGGCCTTTGCCGCGCAGCTCGGCTTCAGCCTCCTCACGGGTTTTACCCAGCATCAGCGCCTGGCTTTGCGACAGGCAGTTGGCATACAGCCACTGGTGATGGTCGGCCACCGGGTTGAAGCTCACGACCGGCACGATGAAGTCGGCCGGAATCAGCTGGGTGCCCTGGTGCAGCAACTGGTGGTAGGCGTGCTGGCCGTTACAGCCCACGCCACCCCAGATAACCGGGCCGGTGTCGGTCTTCACCGGGGTGCCGTCCTGCAGCACGCTCTTGCCGTTGGACTCCATGTCCAACTGCTGCAAGTGCTTGGTGATGTTGCGCAGGTAGTGGTCGTACGGCAGGATCGCGTGGCTGTTCGCGCCCCAGAAGTTGCCGTACCACACACCTAGCAAGGCCAGTAGCACCGGCATGTTCTTGTCGAAGGGGGCGGTCTGGAAGTGCTGGTCCATGGTGTAGGCACCGGACAGCAGTTCCTTGAAGTTGGCCGTGCCGATGGCCAGGGCGATCGGCAGGCCGATGGCCGACCACAGCGAGTAGCGCCCGCCTACCCAGTCCCACATCGGGAAGATGTTCTCTTCGCGGATACCGAACGCCACCGCAGCGGCCTTGTTGCTGGAAACCGCGATGAAGTGGCGGTACAGCTCGGCTTCCGAGCCGCCCTGGGCCAGGTACCAGGTACGCGCGGCCATGGCGTTTTTCAGGGTCTCGAGGGTATTGAACGACTTTGACGAGACGATGAACAGGGTGGTTTCGGCGCGCAGGTTGGCCGAGAGCTCGTGGAATTCACTGCCGTCGATATTGGCCAGGTAATGGCAGCGCACGCCGCGCTGGGCGTAGGGCAGCAGCGCTTCGGAGACCAGCTCGGGGCCGAGGAACGAGCCGCCGATACCGATATTGACCACGTCGGTAATCGGTTTTTCGCTGTAGCCGCGCCACAGGCCGTCGTGGATGCGCCCGACCAGTTCGGTGATCTGGTTGAGTACCTTGTGCACTTCCGGCATGACATTCACGCCGTTGACGCTGAGCTTGTCGCCTACGGGCCGTCGCAGGGCGGTGTGCAGCACCGGGCGGCCTTCGGAGGCATTGATGATTTCGCCGGCGAACATCGATTTGATGGCGTCCTGCAGGCCCACTTCGTTGGCCAGGTTCACCAGCAGGTCGCGGCTTTGTTCGGTGATCAGGTTTTTCGAGTAGTCGAGGAACAGGCCGCAGCAGCTCAGGGAGAACTGGTCGAAGCGTTGGGCATCGGCGGCGAAGGCTTCGCGCATGCTGAAGCCTTGCATGGCGTCGCGGTGTTGCTGAAGCGCCTGCCAGGCGGGCAGGGCCGTCACATCGTGGGGTGTACGGTAATACGCCATTGCGCGGGGTTCCCTTGGTGCGTGGTGAGGCCTTGGACACGGCAGTTATTGCCGGGTTCAGGCTGGCATCATTATAGGCAAAGGCCACTTGCAGGGAATGGGTATGGCGGGGGAATTTGGCGGGCGCCCGTGGGAGCGGGCTTGCCCGCGAATGGGCTGCAAAGCAGCCCAATGCCGTTACGCAGTCTTTTCTTCCAGATGCAGGTACAGGTTGTCGATCAACCGCGTGTTACCCAGGTACGCCGCCGCGATCACCACCAGGTCTCGATCGTCGATCAGTGCCGGGCGCAGGCTCACGGCATGGCGCACTTCCAGGTAATCCGGCCGGAAACCCGCAGCGTTCAGTTGCGCCTGGCCTTCTGCGACCAGCGCGGCAAAGTCGCGCTGGCCACGGCCGATGCCCGCTGCAATGTGCTGCAACGTGCGGTAAAGCGCTGGCGCGGCAGTACGCTGCTCAGGCGTGAGGTAGCCATTGCGCGACGACAGCGCCAGGCCATCGTCGGCACGCACGGTGGGTTCGCCGATGATCTGGATCGGCATGTTCAGGTCGCGCACCATGGCGCGGATCACCGCCAGCTGCTGGAAGTCCTTCTCGCCGAACACGGCAAGGTCTGGCTGAACCATGTTGAACAGTTTGCTGACTACCGTGGCCACGCCTTCGAAATGCCCTGGTCGGCTGGCGCCGCACAGGCCTTCGGAAAGTTGGGGCACGCTGACGCGGGTTTGCACGCTCATGCCGTCGGGGTACATCTCTTCCACGGCGGGCGCGAACAGCAGGTTGCAGCCGGCCTGCAGCAGGCGTTCCTGGTCGGCGGCCAAAGTGCGCGGGTACTTGTCGAGGTCTTCGTTGGCGCCGAACTGCAGCGGGTTGACGAAGATGCTGGCGACCACAAAATCGGCGCGCTGCGCGGCCTTGGTCACCAGCGCCGCGTGGCCGCTGTGCAGGTTGCCCATGGTCGGCACGAAGCCGATACGTTTGCCTTCACCGCGGGCGCGGGCTACTGCCGCGCGCAGTTCGCGGACGGTCTTGACTGTATTCATGCACTGAACCCGTGTTCGCTGCCTGGGAAGCTGACTTGCTTGACGGCCTCGACATAAGCGACGAGGGCGCTGTGGATATCTGGCTGGCCTTGCATGAAGTTTTTCACGAACTTCGGTACCCGGCCACTCAGCGACAAGCCGAGCATGTCGTGCAGCACCAGTACCTGGCCATCGGTGGCGCTGCCCGCGCCAATACCGATTACGGGAATGCCCACGGCGTTGGTGATTTCCGCCGCCAGTTCGCTGGGTACGCATTCGAGCAGCAGCATGGCCGCACCGGCCTGCTCCAGGGCAATCGCGTCGGCGCGCATCTGCCGGGCCTGGGCTTCCTGGCGGCCTTGCACTTTGTAGCCGCCCAGCACATTGACGGTTTGCGGGGTCAGGCCCATGTGCGCGCACACCGGCACGCCACGCTCGGCCAGCAGGCGGATGGTTTCGGCAAGCCAGGCTGCGCCTTCGATCTTGATCATGTGGGCACCGGCTTGCATCAGCGTGGCGCTGTTGGCAAAAGCCTGCTCCGGGGTAGCGTGCGCCATGAAAGGCAGGTCGGCGAGGATCAGCGCACCGTCGTTGCCGCGTTTGACGCAGGCGGTGTGGTAGGCCATGTCTGCCGTGGTTACCGGCAAGGTGCTGTCGTGGCCCTGCAGGACCATCCCCAGTGAGTCGCCCACCAGCAACACTTCAACGCCGGCCTGGCTGGCGGCCTTGGCGAAGGTCGCGTCGTAGCAAGTCAGCATGGTGATTTTTTCACCCTTGGCCTTGAGGCCATTGAGGGTGGTAAGGGTTACTTCAGGCATGTAGGAAATTCCTCGTTCAGGCGCTGTAAAAAACGACTGCATTCAACGCGTGTAGTCATCTTCCGGAGCGGCACATCATCGCGTGTGATGTTCGGGTACAGGTCCGTCCGGGCCTAAATACGGGTATGCGGCACTTTGGTGCCACACGGGACGCCTATAGTCGTGAGCGAGGTAAGGGAAGTCAATCACCCTGTTACCGCATTGTTACGATCAGGGTGTTACTGGCGTTACCGCTGCTGGGTGGCAGGCTGGAACGCCCGGTTTACAGGCGTTCCAGGCCGACGAACGGGCAGCCGTCGAGCAGTTGTGCGAGCGCGCGGCCATCGGCCAGGCGGAAATCGCCCGGTACCAGTTCGGCCAGCGGGTACAGCACGAAGGGGCGGGCATGCATGTGGTAATGCGGCACTTTCAGGCGTGGCTCGTCGAGTACCTGGTCGCCGAACAGCAGAATGTCCAGGTCCAGCGTGCGCGGGCCCCAGCGTTCCTTGCGCACGCGACCCTGGTCGTTCTCGATGGCCTGCAGGGCATCGAGCAGGGCCAATGGCGCCAAGGTTGTGTCCAGCGCGGCCACGGCGTTGGTATAGCGCGGCTGGCCAGGCAGCAGCGAGTCGCTGGTGTAGAGTGCCGAGGCCGCTACCAGGCGTGTGGCCTCGACCTGGTCGAGCGCCTGCAAGGCGCTACGCAACTGCTCGGCAGGTGCGTCCAGGTTGCTGCCCAGGCCTACATAGGCGCGAATGGTCACTCGAACGCCTCGTCGCCACCGCGTTTGCGTTTGCTGCCGCTGCGCTTGCGTTTGCGTGGGCCGGCGCCGGTGCCTTCGTCACGGTTGCCCAGCTCGCGGATCATTTCGCGGCGCTCGCTGTCGTTGGCATCCTGGTAATCGGTCCACCACTGGCCGAGGTCGTCGGTTTCTTCCCCAGCGTTTTCGCGCAACAGCAGGAAGTCGTAACCGGCGCGGAAGCGCGGGTTGTCCAGCAGCATGTCGGCGCGCTTGCCGCTGCGGCGTGGCAGGCGCTCCTGCATGTCCCAGATCTCGCGGATCGGCAGGGTAAAACGCTTGGGAATGGCGATGCGCGCGCATTGCTCGGCGATCAGGTCGTGAGCCGCTCCGTTCATGGCCGGGATCGGCGGCACACCCTGGTTCTGCAGGTGCAGCACGCGGGCTGGCAGGGCTGGCCACAGCAGTGCAGCGAACAGGAAGGCCGGCGTCACCGGTTTGCCCTGCTTCACGCGCAGGTCGGTGTTGTTCAGCGCCTGGCTGATCAGCGTGTGGGTGTAGGTTGGGCGCTCGTCCAGGGCATGGGCGCTGGCAGGGAACAGCGGCTCGAACAACTCCAGGTCGACCAGCATTTCGAAGGCGATAGCACCTTGGCCGCTGAGGAACAGCTTGAGGCACTCTTCGAACAGGCGCGCGGGCGGAATCTCGCGCAGCATCGGGGCCAGGCCGCGGATCGGCTGGAAGGTGTGCTTTTCGATGCCAAAGTCGAGCTTGGCGGCAAAGCGCACCGCACGCAGCATGCGCACCGGGTCTTCCTGGTAACGGTGGGTCGGGTCGCCAATCAGCCGCAGCAGGCGATTGCGCACATCGTGCACACCGTTGGCGTAATCGAGAATGCGCTCGCTGACCGGGTCGTAGTACAGGGCGTTGATGGTGAAGTCGCGGCGTTGCGCGTCCTCTTCCAGGGTGCCGTACACGTTGTCTCGCAAGATGCGACCACTGGCGTTATGCGACGAACGGTGGGCGTCGCCCTGGTCGTCTTCCGAGTGGTGGGCGCGGAAGGTGGCGACTTCAATGATCTCACGGCCGAAATGCACGTGGACCAGCTTGAAGCGGCGACCAATGATGCGCGCGTTGCGGAACTCGGCACGAACCTGTTCGGGGGTGGCGCTGGTGGCGACGTCGAAGTCCTTCGGCGTGATGCCCAGCATCAGGTCGCGGACACAGCCACCGACCAGGTAAGCCTGGTAGCCGGCGCTTTGCAGGCGCTCCACGATGTTCACCGCATGGCGGCTGAACTGGTGGCGCTGCAGCGAGTGCTGGCTCTTGTTGATCACCTCAGGCGTGGTGCGCCTGTGGTGCGGGCCCGGTACGGGCGGGCGGAAAGACTGGAACAGCTTCTTCAGCATGGGATGCACTGTGTGAAGGAATGTTCGGCCAAGAATAGGAGAATGGCCGCATGATGGGCGGGGATTCTAGCATTTACTCGAGGAATGGTGTAGGCGGGTGGCAGGATGCCTGCCAGAAGGGTAGAAACGACAAGGGGAGCCTAAGCTCCCCAAGAAGTCGTTGCGTGCTCTTATTGTTTTTTTTGCTGGGCTTCTTGTTTTTGTTGAGCGCCCTGTCCACAAATCTCGAAGCTTGTGGACGACCCCTAAACCAGGGGTTAAGAGCAAACGGATTGCTTTGGCCGCTGATGTCACGTTGATCTGTCGATCCAACCAGTTCAGGCGCTGCTTTTTAGTGCAGTTTTTGTTGTTCTCTGCCTGGTCGTGGGGCAAGCCCCAAACACGCATCCTCTCCAAAAGAATCAGTTAGCTGCGCCTCCGCCGTCTTGTTTTTATTGTGCGTGAGCCGTTTCGTCTTGTTCTTATTGTAGGTTGCAGTGCTTGTTATTGTTTTTGTACTAAGCATATAGCAGGTGCCGTGCCAACTTTTTGAAACCTAGCAAAATCAAGGGGTTGAGGTGTTCTGGTGATTTTCGTGACGCCGAAAATGTCGAAATTTCGTTACCGTACGCCTCGGGAACTGTTACGGCGGAAAGGTTGGGTAACAGATTTTTGCGGGAACTGATGTGTTACCGGGGGGCTTTGAAGCCAGGTGTGCTCGCCATGTCCCGTTCAGGGCCTATGCGATCGAGCGCCGCCCGCGCGGCGCTCGATCGCATAGGCGCCGCAATTGCTGCGGCGTACCGTGCGCAGGCTGGTTATTCGCTGGTAGCGTTGCTTTTGCGCCGCGGGATGCCCAGGCGCTGACGGCGTTCCCACAGGCACTTGCGGCTGACGCCCAGCTTGCGTGCCAGTTCGGTCTCGGTCATGTGGTCCTGGTGTTCGAGCACGAAGTGCTGGAAGTAGTCTTCCAGCGACAGGTCCTCGGTCGGCTCGTGGCTGGCACTGGCCGCACTGGCCACCACCAGGGCGTTGTCGAGGATGTCGTCTTCTTCCAGGTCGCTCAGCTCGATGTCGATACCCAGCAGGTCGGCGGAAATCTCTGCGCTCTCGCTGAGAATCACCGCGCGCTCCACGGCGTTTTCCAGCTCGCGCACGTTACCCGGCCAGCTGTAGTGTCGAATGGCCTGCTCGGCTTCGGCCGAGAAGTGCAGGTCGTCGCGACCGATGCGCGCACTCTGGCGAGCGAGGAAGGCGCTGGCGATCTCGTTGACGTCGCTGCCGCGCTCGCGCAGGGCCGGCAGCTTCAGGGCGATCACGTGCAGGCGGTAATAGAGGTCTTCACGGAACTGGCCGGCCTTGGCCAGGTTCTTCAGGTCGCGGTGGGTCGCGGCGATCAGGCGCACATCCACCTTTTGCGACTGTACCGAACCCACCCGGCGAATCTCTCCTTCCTGCAGCACGCGCAACAGGCGAGCCTGGGCTTCCAGCGGCAGCTCGCCGATTTCATCGAGGAACAGCGTACCGCCATCGGCGGCTTCCACCAGGCCGGCGCGCCCGGCGCTGGCACCGGTGAACGCGCCTTTTTCGTGGCCGAACAGTTCGGACTCGATCAGTGTCTCGGGGATGGCCGCGCAGTTCACTGAAATCATCGGCGCCTTGGCCCGGCGCGACAGGTTGTGCAGGGCGCGGGCCACCAGCTCTTTACCCGTGCCCGACTCACCCTGGATAAGCACATTGGAGTCGGTGGGTGCGACTTTGCGGATCTTGCTGTACATGTCCTGCATGGGCGGGCACGAGCCGATGATGCCGATTTCGCCATTGGCCGCTGCCGCGCTGCTTTTATCGGCTGGGGCAGCCTTGCCATTGCTGGCGCGTGGCTCGGCAGCGGGTGCGGCGGCCGGGGCGTTTTGCCGGTCACGCAGGATGCGCGCCACCGCTTGCAGCATCTCGTCATGGTCGAAGGGCTTGGCGATGTAGTCCACCGCGCCCATTTTCATCGAGTCCACCGCCGAGCGCAGGCTGGCGTAACTGGTCATGATCAGCACCGGGGTGCCCTGGCCGAGCTTGATCAGCTCGGTGCCGGGAGCGCCTGGCAAGCGCAGGTCACTGACGATGAGGTCGAAGGTGGCAATGCTGAAGCGTTCCTGGGCTTCCTGCACCGAGCCGGCTTCGCTGACCTGGTACTGGTTCCGCTCAAGCAGGCGACGCAGGGCCGAGCGGATGATGGTTTCGTCTTCGACGATCAGAATGTGCGGCATTGATTCAATTCTCTCGACGGTCTCGAATTTCAGGGGACGTCGCTACGACATGCCGGGGCAGGGTCACGCGGATCCGGGTGCCACGTTGCCGTTCGATATCGGCCGGGCTGTCGATGGTGATTTGCCCATAATGCTCTTCCACGATGGAATAGACCAGAGCGAGCCCCAGTCCGGTTCCTTCGCCCGGGTCCTTGGTGGTGAAGAAGGGTTCGAACAGGCGGTCCTGGATGTTCTTCGGAATCCCGCTGCCCTCGTCTTCGACGATCAGGTCGACGGTGTGCTCACTGGTCTCGCTACGCACGCGCACGGCACTGCCGGCGGGCGAGGCGTCGCGGGCGTTGGAGAGCAGGTTGATCAGCACCTGGGCCAGGCGCTGCGGGTCCCCTTCGGCCCAGTGGTCTGGGTCGCAGAGGTTGAAGAACTGTACTTCGAAATTGCGCCGGTTCAACGCCAGCAGACCGATGGCATCCTGTGCCACTTCGGCCAGGCACACGGGTTCCTCGCTGTTCTGGTGGCTGCCACCGGCATGGGCGAAGCTCATCAACGACTGGACGATGCGCGACACGCGCTTGGTCTGGTCGAGGATTTGGCTGGACAGCTCGATGATTTCGCCATCGCCTTCGCGTTCTTCACGCAGGTTCTGCGCCAGGCAAGCGATGCCAGTGATCGGGTTGCCGATTTCGTGGGCCACGCCGGCGGCCAGGCGGCCGATACTGGCCAGGCGCTCGGAGTGCACCAGCTTGTCCTCCAGTGCCTGGGTCTCGGTCAGGTCTTCCACCAGCAGCACCAGGCCACTGTTACCGGGGGCCAACGGCTCGTCGATGGCCGCCTTGTGCAGGTTCAGCCAGCGCGGCTGGCCGTCCAGCGCCAGGCGCTGCTTGTGCAGGTGCTCGTCGGGCACGTCGATGAACCCTTGCAGCAGGCCGCGCCAAGGCTCGTCTATGGTGACCAGGCGCGAACCGACCACATGCTTGGCGGCAATGCCGGTAAGCTCTTCCATGGCCTTGTTCCACATCAGGATTTCCTGGTCCTTGGCCAGCGAGCAGACGCCCATGGGTAGCTCCTGCAGGGTTTGGCGGTGGTAGCGGCGCAGGGCATCGAGCTCGGCGGCCAGGCCGGTCAGACGCGAGTGGTAGTCTTCCAGGCGGCTTTCGATGAAGTGGATGTCTTCGGTCACGTAGTTTTCGTTACCGGACTTGTACGGCAGGAACGTCTCGACCATGTCCTGGGCCACGCTCGGCCCCATCAGGCCGGACAGGTTGGCCTCGATGCGGTCGCGCAGGCGGCGCAGGGCATAGGGGCGGCGCTCGTCGAACGGCAGGTAGAGGTCGCGCAGGGCTTGCTCCACTTCCTTTTGTGCGGCCTTGGCCCCCAGCGGTTTGGCCAGCTGAGTGGCGAACTCCTGGGGCGAGGCGGCGTGCAGCTCGCGGCGTTGCGGGCGGCGCACGTTGTCCACCGCGCAGGCTTCGGCCGCACTGACCTCTTCGTTGCTGGCGTTGGTGAACAGCGAGATCAGGGTGAACAACAGCACGTTTGCCGCCAGCGAGGCGATTGCCGCCATGTGCCAGCTGGTGTCGTCCAGCACATAGATCATGTCCAGCAACGGAATGTAGAAGCCCTGCAGGTTGCCCAGCAGCGGCAGCAGCATGGTCACCATCCACACCAAGGTGCCGGCCAGCAGCCCGGCGATGAAGCCGCGGCGGTTGGCGGTCGGCCAGTACAGTACCGACAGCACGCCAGGCAAAAACTGCAAGGTGGCGACGAAGGCGACGATGCCCAGGTTGGCCAGGCTCTGGTGGTTGTTCTGGGTCAGGTAGAACATGAAGCCGGCGGTGATGATGGCGACGATCAGTGCCCGTCGGGTCCACTTCAGCCAACGGTAGATGTTGCCCTCGGCCGGGGGTTGGTACAGCGGCAGCACCAGGTGGTTCAGGGCCATGCCCGACAGCGCCAGGGTGGTGACGATGATCAGGCCGCTGGCCGCCGACAGGCCGCCAATGTAGGCCAGCAGTGCCAATGCCTGGTTGTTGGCGGCAATCCCCAGGCCCAGGGTGAAGTACTCGGGGTTGGTGCTGGCGCCCAGGCGCAGGCCGGCCCACAGCACCAGCGGTACGGCCAGGCTCATCAGCAGCAGGAACAGCGGCAGGCCCCAGCTGGCGCTGACCAGCGAGCGCGGGTTGAGGTTTTCGGTGAAGGCCATGTGGTACATGTGCGGCATGACGATGGCCGAGGCGAAGAACACCAGCAGCAGGGTGCGCCATGGGCCTTCCTGCAGCGGGGTGTGCAGGGCGGCAAGGGCGGTCTGGTTCTGTAGCAGCCAGACTTCCAGCTCATGCGGGCCGCCGAATACGCCATACAAGGCGTACAGGCCGATACCGCCCAGGGCCAGCAGCTTGATCACCGACTCGAAGGCGATGGCGAAAACCAGCCCTTCATGTTTCTCACGCGTGGCAATGTGCCGCGAGCCGAAGAAAATGGTGAACAGGATGATCAGCGTACAGAAGGCAAACGCTACCCGGGCCTTGACCGGCTCACCGGTAAGGATGCTGATCGAATCGGCCACCGCCTGGATCTGCAGAGCCAGCAACGGCAGCACACCGATGAGCATGATGATGGTGGTCAATGCCCCGGCCCAGGTGCTGCGGAAGCGGAACGCCAGCAGGTCGGCCAGCGATGACAGCTGGTAGGTGCGGGTGATCTTGAGGATCGGGTAGAGCAGCACCGGTGCCAGCAGGAAGGCGCCGGACACCCCCAGGTAACAGGCGAGGAAGCCGTAGCCATACTGGTAGGCCAGGCCCACCGAGCCATAAAAGGCCCAGGCACTGGCGTACACGCCCAGCGACAGGGTGTAGGTAAGCGGGTGGCGAATGATCGAACGCGGGATCAACCCGCGCTCGCTGATCCAGGCCACGCCGAACAGCACCATGAGGTACCCGGCGCTGATCAGGATCATCTGGGTCAGGCTAAAGCTCATCGGCATCTCGTTGGCTCTGCAGGATGAAGGTGACGACGATCAGGATCAGCCAGAGCAGGTAGGGGCGGTACCAGGCTCCGGTCGGCTCGATCCACCAGTCCATGATGGCCGGGGAGAACAGGTAGATCCCCACGACCAGAAGCAGGACCAAACGATAGATGTACATGCTGGCCTCGATGGTTGGGCGCTGCGGGCTTGGACTTATTATTGGCGCAAATGGCGGGGGGGATGCTAGCGGGAATCCACAGTGTTCGCCAAGATTTTGAATTCATTGGGCTTTTGTTTTCGAGAGATGGTTTGCCCGTGCCCGCGAAGGGGCTGGTAGAACCTCAGCGCAAATCAGCCTCTGGCACTGTAGTTTTCTGCGCAATCGCCTCTGGCCGCCACTGTTTACGGGCTACCGCCAGTACCTCAGCCGGCGTTGCCACCAGCAGCTCCGGGTCGGTGTCCTGCCCCAGCGCCCGCAAGGCCCGCAGCAACAACGGCGTTGCATGCTCCACCTGCAGCGGCGGCGAACGGTAGGACTTGCCCAGCTTGTGCCCGTCAGGCTGAACGATCAGCGGAATGTGCAGGTAACGCGGCTGCGAGAAGCCCAGCAGCTCTTGCAGGTACAGCTGGCGCGGGGTGTTGTCGAGCAGGTCGGCGCCGCGCACGATGTCGGTAACACCCTGCCAGGCATCGTCCAGCACCACCGCCAGTTGGTACGCATACAGCCCGTCACGGCGCTGGATGACAAAATCGCCCACCTCACGGCCCAGGTGCTGCTGGTACTCACCCTGCACCCGATCGGTGAAGCGGTAGATCAGTTCCGGCACCCGTAAACGGATTGCTGCGCCTTCACGGGCATGCCCGGCATTGCGGCACAAGCCGGGGTAGATGCCGTTGTAGCCTTCAAGCTGCTTGCGCGAGCAGGTGCAGGCATAGGCCAGGCCCATGTTGAACAGGCGGTCTACCACGGCGGCATAGGCATCGTGTCGCTGGCTCTGGAACACCACTTCGCCATCCCACTCCAGGCCATAACGCTCCAGGGTCTGCAGGATGGCATCACGGGCGCCAGGCATTTCCCGGGGTGGGTCGGTGTCTTCCATGCGCAGCAGCCAGCGGCCGTTGACGGCGCGGGCATCGAGCCAGGAGGCGAGGGCGGCGACCAGCGAGCCAAAATGCAGGAAGCCGCTGGGGGTGGGGGCGAAGCGCCCGATGTAGCTGGAGTTGGTCATGGTCAGGCTGGGCACATAAATGAAACGGGGCGCATCAAGCGCCCCGTTCAGGTGGAAGAAAGATCAGCCTTTGCCGACCGTTTTTTCCTTTTTCTCGGCGATTTCCTTGCAGTCGAAGCACAGGTCTGCGGTAGGACGGGCTTCCAGACGGCGCAGGCCGATTTCGATACCGCACGATTCGCACCAGCCGTATTCATCGGCCTTGATCTTGTCGAGGGTCTTGTCGATTTTCTTGATCAGCTTGCGTTCGCGATCGCGATTACGCAGCTCCAGGGCGAATTCTTCTTCCTGGCTGGCGCGGTCGGCCGGGTCGGGGAAGTTGGCTGCTTCGTCCTTCATGTGGTCCACAGTGCGGTCCACACTGGTCATCAGCTCTTGCTTCCACGCGCCAAGAAGCTTGGTGAAGTGCTTTTTCATGGGCTCGCCCATGTACTCTTCACCCTTGGTTTCTACGTAGGGCTCGACACCGTACATGGTCTGGGCTTTTTGCTTTTCTACGGTGGACATGAATAGACCGCCTCTCACTCATCTGATCCAATGCGCAGGCTGCTCCATCTCCGGCACCCGCCGGCCCTGCGACTGCGAGCCGCCGAACTTACCAGATAGATCGGGGGTGCGCTACCCCGCCTGTTACTGGCAATTGACAGCGGCGCAAGCCACACGTTCGGTGGTGTGCAGAGGTAGAATCTCCAGTTTAGACCCAATTGAGAGAAGGTCATGGCCCACCCCTACAGTGCGCGCAGCCGCGCCATCGAACCCTTCCACGTCATGGCGCTGCTGGCCCGGGCCAACGAGCTGCAGGCGGCCGGGCACGACGTGATCCACCTGGAAATTGGCGAGCCGGACTTCACCACCGCCGCGCCCATCGTCGCCGCCGGCCAGGCCGCACTGGCCGCCGGGCACACCCGTTACACCGCCGCACGCGGCCTGCCGGCACTGCGCGAAGCGATTGCCGGCTTTTATGGCCAGCGCTATGGCCTGAGTATCGATCCGGAGCGCATTCTCATTACCCCAGGTGGCTCTGGCGCGCTGCTTCTGGCCAGCAGCCTGTTGGTCGACCCGGGCAAGCACTGGCTGCTGGCCGACCCGGGTTACCCGTGCAATCGCCACTTCCTGCGCCTGGTAGAGGGTGGGGCGCAGCTGGTGCCGGTGGGCCCGGAGGTGAATTACCAGCTGACCGCTGACCTGGTCGAGCGTTACTGGGACAAGGACTCGGTCGGTGCGCTGGTCGCTTCACCGGCTAACCCGACCGGTACGGTGCTGGGGCGCGAGGCGCTGGCCAGCCTTGCCAAAGCCACCCACGAGCGGCATGGTCACCTGGTGGTGGACGAGATCTACCATGGCCTCACCTATGGCATGGACGCACCTAGCGTGTTGGAAGTGGACGACTCGGCGTTCGTCCTGAATAGTTTTTCCAAGTATTTCGGCATGACCGGTTGGCGCCTTGGCTGGCTGGTGGCCCCACCCGGCGCGGTGGCTGACCTGGAGAAGCTGGCACAAAACCTGTACATCAGTGCACCGAGCATGGCCCAGCATGCCGCGTTGGCGTGCTTCCAGCCCGAAACCCTGGCCATTTTCGAAGAGCGCCGCGCCGAGTTCGCCCGCCGTCGCGACTATTTGCTGCCCGCCCTGCGCGAACTGGGCTTCCGCATTGCCGTCGAGCCGCAGGGCGCGTTCTACCTGTATGCCGACATCAGCGCATTTGGCGGTGACGCGTTCGCCTTTTGCCGACACTTCCTGGAGACCGAGCACCTGGCCTTCACGCCGGGCCTGGACTTCGGCCGCCACCTGGCCGGGCACCATGTGCGCTTTGCCTACACCCAGAGCCTGCCGCGCCTGGAAGAGGCGGTGCAGCGTATTGCCCGTGGCCTGCGGAGCTGGCAAGGCTGATGCGTTTCTTTCCCCCTCTTGAACAGGGCCGCCTGCTGCGCCGCTACAAGCGCTTTCTGGCCGATATCGAACTGACCAGCGGCGAGCAGATGACCATCCACTGCCCGAACACCGGTTCCATGCTCAACTGCATGCGTGAAGGCGGGCTGGTGTGGTTCAGCCGCTCCAACGACCCCAAGCGCAAGCTGCCGGGCACCTGGGAGATCAGCGAAACCCCACAAGGGCGGCTGGCCTGTGTGAATACTGGGCGGGCCAATGCGCTGGTCGAAGAGGCGCTGCGGGCCGGCACCATCGCCGAGTTGGCCGGCTTTACCGCGCTCAAGCGTGAAGTGGCCTATGGCGAGGAAGGCAGCCGCATCGACTTTCGTTTGGAGTTCGACGGGGCCCCGGTTTATGTCGAGGTCAAGAGCGTGACCCTGGGCTACCCCGACACTGCAGTCGCAGCCTTTCCCGATGCGGTGACGCAGCGCGGTGCCAAGCATTTGCGCGAGCTGGCGAAGTTGGCGCGGCAGGGGGTGCGGGCGGTGCAGCTGTATTGCGTGAACCTGACCGATGTAGAAGCCGTGCGCCCGGCCGAGGAAATCGATGCGGCGTATGCCCAGGCGCTGCGTGCCGCTGTGGCGGATGGGGTGGAGGTGCTGGCCTACGGCACCCGGTTGGATGCCGAAGGCATCGTCATCGACCGCCGCTTGCCAGTGCTGCTTAACCCCTGAACCAGATGCCCTGGCTGTCTTCGAGGCAGCCCAGGGCCTGCAGTTGATCACCCTCACAGGGGCCGGCCACGCATTCGCCGCTTTCTATCAGGAACAGCGCGCCATGATGGGCGCAGTGGATGAGGCTGGCGCCGTCGTCCAGAAACGCGTCTTCTGCCCAGTTCAGCGGGATGCCCCGGTGTGGACAGCGGTTGCGGTACAGGTAAACCTGGCCCTGGCGGCGCACGCCGAACAGTTCGAGCCCGTCTACGCTGAAGGCGCGGCTTTGGCCTTCGGCCAGGCCGTGGGAGTTACAAAGGAAATGCATGGCAAGGACGACTCGTGAAACACGTGATGGCTTGACGCTTCAATGCGAATAATTATCAAATTGCCCGCATTCGCTGCGCCCGACTGTCTATGGTGCGCAGTTCCGTCGCTCGCCACAAGGCGTGCGGCCCGCCTTCAGAAGGAACCCGATGATGCGCCGTCCCGCCGCTTTGCTCGCCTTATGCGCAAGCCTTGTGCTTTCTACCCAGGCCTTGGCGGCCGAACTGCCGCAACGCTGGGTCAGCGCGGGTGGCGCCCTGAGCGAGTGGATAGCCGCGCTGGGCGGTGAAGCCCGCCTGGTCGGAGTGGACACGACCAGCCAGCACCCGGCTTCGTTGAAATCGCTGCCTAGCGTGGGTTACCAGCGTCAGTTGTCGGCCGAAGGCATTCTCAGCCTGCGCCCGGATGTGCTGGTGGGCACCGAGGAAATGGGGCCGCCACCGGTACTGGCGCAAATCCACAAGGCGGGCGTGCGGGTCGAGTTGTTCTCCAGCAAGGCCGAGCTGGCGGCGGTGGACGAAAACCTCAAGCATCTGGGGCAGTTGCTCGGCGCAGAGCAGCAGGCTGCGACGCTGGCGACGGACTACCGCCAGCAGCTTGATGCGTTGCACGCCAAGGTCAAGCAGGCCCAGGCCGGGCAACAGGCGCCTGGGGTGGTGTTGCTGGTCGGCCATGCCGGCGCCAAGCCGCTGATTGCCGGGCAGGGCACGGCGGGTGACTGGCTGTTGGGCCAGGCTGGCGGGCGCAACCTTGCAGAGCACCAGGGCTACAAGAACTTCTCCAACGAAGCACTGGCGGCGCTGGACCCGGATGTGATCGTGTTTTCCGACCGGGCGCTGGCCGATGAGCAGGCCTTGCAGGCGCTGTTGAAAGAAAACCCCGCGCTGGCCGCTTCGCGGGCGGTGCGGGAGAAACGCCTGGTGTCACTGGACCCGACGCTGCTGGTCGGCGGGCTCGGGCCTCGCCTGCCAGCGACCTTGCAGTCGCTGGCAGCCACTTTCTACCCGGCAGCCCAGGCTAGCTTTGCGCAATGAAACAGCGGGTCCAGCCACGTACATTGTTCATTAGCCTGAGCCTGCTGTGCCTGTTGGCCGTCTGGCTGTCACTTGCGCTGGGCCCTGTCAGCCTGCCGCTGCTCGACACCCTGCGCGCCGGCCTGCGCCTGTTGGGGCTGCCGATTGCTGCTGATGGCCTGCAGCAGGCCGAGATGATTCTTGGCCAGATCCGCCTGCCGCGTACCCTGCTGGGGTTGGCGGTGGGTGCGGTGCTGGCGCTGTCCGGGGTGGCCATGCAGGGGCTGTTCCGCAACCCGTTGGCCGACCCTGGGCTGGTAGGGGTTGCAGCCGGGGCAGCGATGGGGGCAGCGGTCGCCATTGTCGGCGGCGCCTGGTTTGGTGGCATGCCGGATGCTTTCGCGCCTTATCTGCTGTCGTTCTGCGCTTTTGTCGGGGGGCTTGGAGTAACTGCGCTGGTCTACCGTCTGGGCCGTCGTGATGGCCAGACCAACGTCGCCACGATGTTATTGGCCGGTGTGGCCATGACCGCGCTGGGGGGCGCGGCCGTGGGGCTGTTTTCTTACCTGGCCGACGACGCCACCCTGCGCACACTGACCTTCTGGAACCTGGGCAGCCTCAATGGCGCCAGTTACGAACGCTTGTGGCCATTGTTGCTGGTGGCGGCCGGTGTGGCGATGTGGTTGCCACGGCGGGCCAAGGCGCTTAATGCCCTGCTGTTGGGTGAGTCAGAGGCGCGTCACCTGGGCGTTGACGTGGAGCGGCTCAAGCGTGAGCTGGTGTTCTGCACCGCGCTGGGCGTGGGCGCGGCAGTGGCTGCTGCGGGGCTGATCGGTTTTATCGGCCTGGTCGTGCCACACCTGGTACGCCTGCTGGCCGGGCCCGATCACCGCGTGGTGTTGCCGGCCTCGCTGCTGGCCGGCGGTGTGTTGATGTTGTTCGCCGACCTGGCAGCGCGCCTGCTGCTGGCGCCTGCCGAGCTGCCGATTGGCATCGTCACGGCATTTATCGGTGCGCCTTTCTTTCTGTTCCTGCTGATACGAGGGCGCAGCTGATGTTGCAAGTAGAGGGCCTGTATCTGCGCAGGGGCAGCAATGAGGTACTGCACGACATTCACCTGCAACTGCAGCCAGGGCAAGTAGTGGGCGTGCTTGGCCCCAACGGTGCCGGCAAGAGCAGCCTGCTGGGTGTGCTGTGCGGTGAGCTGGCGCCCGACCATGGGCGGGTGACGCTGCAAGGGCGACCTTTGGCCGATTGGGCTGGGCAGGAACGAGCCAGGCGCCTGGCGGTATTGCCGCAAGTGTCCAGCTTGGGTTTCTCGTTCCGGGTCGAGGAAGTGGTGGCCATGGGGCGTATGCCACATGGCACCGGGCAGCGGCGTGATGCAGAAATTGTCCAGGCAGCCTTGCAGGCGGCAGATGCCTGGCACCTGGTGGCGCGCAGTTACCTGGCGTTGTCTGGCGGCGAGCGGCAGCGGGTGCACCTGGCCCGCGTACTGGCGCAGCTGTGGCCAGGGGAAGAGGGCAGCATATTGCTGCTCGACGAGCCGACCTCGATGCTCGACCCGCTGCATCAGCACACAACCCTGGAAGCCGTGCGCCGCTTCGCCGACAGTGGTGCCGCAGTGCTGGTGATCCTGCATGACCTGAACCTGGCGGCGCGTTACTGTGACCGTATCCTGTTGCTGGAGCAGGGGCGCTGCCATGCGTTTGCCTCCCCTGAAGAAGTGCTGACGCCAACGGCGTTGAGAGCAGTCTACGGTCTCGATGTGCTGGTGCAGGCGCACCCGGAGCGTGGGCATCCGCTGATCATTGCCCGCTAGGAGGCATTGCCGATGCGTCACCTGCTGCTGTCCGGTTTTTCGTTTTGCCTGATGTTGTCATTGGGCGGCTGCCAGGCCAGCTTGCCGCCATTGCCCGCTTGGCAGAGCAGTGAAGGGCGCACGCATGCCGAGTTGGGGCACATCATCGACCTTGCCGATGGCCAGATGATCAGCGCTCGGCAGTTGGTGCAGCGCCTTGCTGTCGCACCCCGTGTGCTGGTGGGCGAGAAACATGACAACCCTGATCATCACGCGCTGCAGCTTTGGCTGCTGCGTGCATTGCAGGGCCAGCGTGCGCAAGGTAGCCTGTTGCTGGAGATGCTGCAGCCCGAGCAGCAACCGCTGGTCGACAAGGTGCAGGGGCAGCCTTTGCCGGCAAACCTGCCCAAGGCGCTGGCCTGGCAGGAGGGCTGGGATTGGCAGATGTACGGGCCGATTGTCAGCGAAGCCTTGCAGCAGCGGGTGCCTTTGCTGGCAGCCAACATTTCACCCGGCGAAATGCGCCAGGCCTATCGACAGCCGGCTCCGCTGCAGGGCGAAAAGTCCAATGCACCGGCGGTAAGGGCCGCCCTGTTGGAGCAGGTGCGCGCCGGGCATTGCGGCATGCTGCCGGAAAGCCAGCTGCCGGCGATGCTGGCCGTGCAGCAGCAGCGCGACCGCCGGATGGCCGAGCGCCTGCTGGCGGCGCCGCAGCCGTCGCTGCTGTTCGCCGGGGCCTATCACGTGCGCAAGGACCTGGGCATACCTTTGCACCTGGCAGACCTGGGGGCGTCGGGGGAGAGCAAGGTTTTGCTGCTGGCTGAGGTGGGCGAGCAGGTCGCACCAGGCGAGGCCGATTATGTGTGGTACACGGCAGCGATGCCGGAGCAGGATTACTGCGCGCAGCTGCGGCGGTAGCCCTGTAGAAATCACAGGCAAAAAAAGACCCGGCAAATTGCCGGGTCAATAACCGTGATTAGCCTGATGAGGAGATAATCTGAGAGTCCGAACCAGGGGCTCTTAGCTTATCCAACCAGTCTCGCGACCAGTTGTGATAATCATAACGATTCTCATTTAACAGTCAATCCCCTTACCAGGATTATTTTGGATTTTTTTGCGTAGGGCTTTTCGCGTCCAGTTGTTGGTTTAGCGCTTCCTTACGTTCGAGCGGCAAATCGTTCCAGTGCATGTCCAGCAGGGCGCCTTCGATGGCGTACAACAGCACCTTGGAGGCGCGGAACCCTCGTGTCTTCACGGCCTGGTATGCACCCACCGCACCCAGGCGGCGCAGATCCGATGCGCTGTGGATGCCGGCGGCATGCAGCCACTGCGCAGAGGTCTTGCCAAGGTTCTTCAGGTGCTGCAATTCATCGTTCATCGAGCCTCCTTGCGATGGCTGAACGGGGAATGGGGATAAATCGCGAGCAGGTCAGAAAGGAGTGTAGCGGGGGTTAAGAATTACGCGGCCTTTTGCCATCGGGGGCGATGAGAGGACCTGTACCGGCCGCTACACGGGCTTGCCCGCGAAGTGGCCGGTAAAGGAAAACGGCGAACTTACAGGCCAGGCAAGCGCTGACGAACCTGTTCGATCACCTGGTCCATGCTGCCAGCGTCCTGGGTGTCGACCCGGGTGCTCTGCACCAGCTCCTGCGCATCCAGTGCTTCACGGCTGGCCTGTTGGGCCTTGACCACGTCCAGGGTGGCATCCGACGGGTCGCTGTTTTCGGCCTGACGCTGCTCCAGCCAGCTGGCGATGACCGCCTCTGGTGCATGGCAGTCGAGGATCAGGAACGGTACGCCGGTCTGGCTGGCGACGTCTGCCGCAGCCTGGCGCTGTTCATGCTTGAGGTAGGTGGCATCCAACACCACCGGGAAGCCGGCTCGCAGAATGGTTGCTGCGACTTGATGCAGGCGTTGGTAAGTGGCGGCACTGGCACCCTGGTCATAAATGCCGGAGGCCAGCTGACCGGCGTTCTCTTGTGGCTGTTCGCCGAACAGGCGCTTGCGCTCGACATCGGAGCGCACGCGAATGGCGCCCAAGGCTTCGACCAGGCGCATTGCCACGTGGCTCTTGCCCACTGCCGAGACGCCATGGGTGATAGCCAGCAGCCGCGAAGGGATGGCGCTGTAGCTTTCCGCCAGGTTGGCGTAGTTGCGGTAGGTGCGCAAAGTCGTGGCCCGTTGCACGCCATCGGCATTGGCCGGCATGCTGAACAGTGCGACCTTGGCCCGCACCAGGGCGCGATAGGCTTTATAGAAGTTCAGCACTTCCAGGCCTTCATAATCGCCGGTCAACTCCAGGTATTGGCTGATGAAGCGTCGTGCCAGGCACTTGAGGCCGCGATCTTCCAAGTCCATGGCGAGGAAGCCGGTGTCGGCCCACACATCGGTCATGCGGAACGGTTCGTTGAACTCGATGCAGTCGAAGATCACCACCTGGCCGTTGATCAGGGTGGCGTTGCCCAGATGGATGTCGCCATGGCACTCGCGGGTGAAGCCATTGGCCTTGCGCGAGGCGAACAGGCCTTGCAGCCGCTCGAAACTGCTCCGCGCCCAAGCTTGCAGGTTGTCCAGTTGCAGCAGGTCGGCCTTGTCGCTAAGGAATGGGCGGATCTGCTCGAAGTTCTGCTCGACCGGGGCCATGACGCTTTCAGGCGAGCCGTAGGGCTGTTCGGCAGCTACCTTGGGCGTCTGCAGGTGGAATTCAGCGATCTGCCGGGCCATTTGGTCGATGTGCATGGCGTTCAGCTCGCCATTGGCCTGCAGGGTGCTGAGCATTTGCCCCTGGGGGAACTGGCGCATCTTCAGTGCGTATTCGATAGCTTCGCCGTTACCACCGATCTGCGGTGCATCAACACTGCCGGTGATCGGCAGCACTTCCAGGTACAAGCCTTCGGTCAGGCGCTGGTTCAGGCGCAACTCTTCGTTGCAAAAATGCTGGCGCTGGTCCAAGCCGGTAAAGTCAAGGAAGCCAAAGTTCATCGGTTTCTTGATCTTGTAGGCGTACTCGCCGGTGAGCAGTACCCAGGAGATATGCGTCTCGATGAGCTGGAACCCATCCACGGGGTGAGGGTACAGGGCTGGGTTCTGCAACGCAGTGATAAGAGCTTGGCTCACGGCAAATCCTTCCGGGGCAAGGGAATTCGAATGCGCCATTATGGTCAATGGTGCCGTCCCTGCCTACCGCTGGGCCGTCTGCCCAGCCTTTATAAAGTGCGTATAATCCGCCGCCATGACCCGAACTCGAAATCCCCGCACCCCTCAGAAACGCCCGACCGGCCGCTCCCGCGCCTGGCTGGGCTGGGCTTTGAAGCTCAGCCTGGTAGGCCTGGTGATCGTTGCCGGCTTCGCGGTTTACCTCGATGCCGTCGTCCAGGAGAAGTTCTCCGGCAAGCGCTGGACCATCCCGGCCAAGGTGTATGCCCGGCCGCTGGAGTTGTTCACCGGCCAGAAACTGAGCAAGAACGACTTCCTCACCGAGCTCGATGCACTCGGCTACCGACGCGAAAGCGCGGCCAACGGCCCAGGTGCGGCGGCGGTCAACGGCAATACCGTCGATCTCAATACCCGTGGCTTCCAGTTCTACGAGGGCATGGAGCCGGCGCAGTTCGTTCGCGTGCGTTTCTCAGGGGATTACGTGGCGGGCCTTTCTGCTGCCAATGGCAAGGCGCTCGACGTTGTGCGCCTGGAGCCGCTGATGATCGGCGGCATCTACCCGAAGAACCTTGAAGACCGCATCCTGATCAAGATCGACCAGGTCCCCAAATACCTGCTCGAAACCCTGGTGGCGACGGAGGACCGCGACTTCTACAGCCACTACGGTGTGTCGCCCAAGTCCATCGCCCGGGCCATGTGGGTCAACACGTCGTCCGGCTCGATGCGCCAGGGCGGCAGTACCCTGACCCAGCAGTTGGTGAAGAACTTCTACCTCAGCAGCGAGCGCAGCCTCAGCCGCAAGCTGACCGAGGCGATGATGGCGATGCTGCTCGAACTGCACTACGACAAGCGTGAAATCCTCGAGGCGTACCTCAACGAGGTGTTCGTCGGCCAGGACGGTCAGCGTGCCGTGCACGGCTTTGGCCTGGCCAGTCAGTTCTTCTTCAGCCAACCACTGTCGGAGCTGAAACTGCACCAGATCGCCCTGCTGGTGGGCATGGTCAAAGGCCCGTCCTACTACAACCCGCGGCGTTACCCTGATCGCGCCCTGGCTCGGCGCAACCTGGTGCTCGACCTGGTGGCCGAGCAGGGCGTGGCCAGCCAGGCGGAAGTCGATGCAGCGAAGAAGATGCCGCTGGGTGTGACCAAGCGCGGCAGCCTGGCCGACAGCTCGTTCCCGGCCTTCCTCGACCTGGTCAAGCGTCAACTGCGCCAGGACTACCGCGACGAAGACTTGACCGAAGAAGGCCTGCGCATTTTCACCAGCTTCGACCCGATCCTGCAGATGAAGGCCGAAACCTCGATGAGCGAGACCTTCAAGCGCCTGGCGGGCCGCAAGGGTGCCGACGAAGTGGAGTCGGCAATGGTGGTGACCAACCCTGAGACGGGTGAAGTGCAGGCACTCATCGGCAGCCGTCAGGCAGGTTTTGCCGGCTTCAACCGGGCGATCGACGCCGTGCGGCCGATCGGCTCGCTGGTCAAGCCGTCCGTGTACCTGACAGCGCTGGAGCAGCCAAGCAAATACACCCTCACCAGCTGGGTGCAGGACGAGCCATTCTCGGTCAAGGGCGCCGACGGCCAGGTCTGGCGCCCACAAAACTACGACCGTCGCCCGCATGGCACCATCTACCTGTACCAGGGGCTGGCCAACTCGTACAACCTGTCTACCGCCAAGCTCGGGCTGGAAGTGGGTGTGCCCAATGTGATCAAGACCATTGGCCGGTTGGGGGTGAATGTCGACTGGCCAGCGTTCCCGGCCATGCTGCTGGGGGCCGGCGGCATGTCGCCGATGCAGGTCGCGACCATGTACCAGACCATCGCCAACGGCGGCTTCAACACCCCGATGCGCGGCATCCGCAGTGTGCTTACCGCTGAGGGCGAGCCGCTCAAGCGCTACCCGTTCCAGATCCAGCAAACCTTCGACCCGGGTGCCATCTACCTGGTGCAGAACGCCATGCAACGGGTAATGCGCGAAGGTACCGGGCGCTCGGTGTACAACACCTTGCCACGTTCGCTGACCCTGGCGGGCAAGACCGGCACCAGTAACGATTCGCGTGACAGCTGGTTCTCCGGCTTCAGCCAAGACCTGCTGGCCGTGGTGTGGATGGGGCGTGACGATAACGGCAAAACGCCATTTACCGGCGCCACCGGTGCCCTGCAGGTGTGGACCAGCTTCATGAAGAAAGCCGACCCGCTGCCGCTGGACATGCCGCAACCGGACAACGTGGTGCAGGCCTGGATCGACCCCTACACGGGCCGTGGGTCTGATGGCAGCTGTCCGGGAGCAGTGCAGATGCCGTATATTCGCGGCAGTGAACCGCCCGCCGGCGCGACCTGTGGCGGCGAGGAGAATCCTGCCGAGTCGGTCATGGACTGGGTCAAGGGCTGGATGAATTAAGCACAGGCTGCATTGATGAGGTGTGACGTGAACAAGTGGCTGTTTCCTGCCGTGACGGCGTTGGCTGTGCTCCAGGGGTGCTCCAGCGTCCCGCGCGGCAATATTCCGGTGGTCGATTCGAGCACCCGCGTGTCCAACAGCGAACGCGTGACGGCCAACCGCTCGGCGGGCGGCTATAGCACCGGCACCGCCCAGGCGCAGACGCTTGCGGAGGATTCCGGCGTTACCGTGATGATTCCGCAGGGCGCAGGCGCTTCGGGTATCCAGACGTTCCCGGCGGCCAATGGCGCAGCGCCGATCAGCACCTCGCCGATCACCCCGGGGCCGATCAGCACTGGCCCTGTCAGTTCGGCGCCGATGACCACCAACCCCAACCCGATTGCCGACGAGCCGTTCGACATCGCGGCGATGAACAACGCCCCGCAAAGCACCAGCGCACCAACCGGTATTCCGCGTAGCACCGCTGCTGCCGGTGGCCTGTCGGCCGACGAGCAGTTGGACGGGCCGGTGCTGGCACTGCTGACCACCGCCAAGACCCAGCAGGGCAGTGGAGACTTCAACGGTGCCGCCTCGAGCCTGGAGCGTGCCCAGCGCATTGCGCCGCGTGAGCCGCAAGTGTTGTACCGCCTGGCCCAGGTGCGCCTTTCGCAAGGTGATGCCGCGCAGGCCGAGCAACTGGCGCGCCGTGCCCTGACTTACGCCAACGGCCGCCCAAGCCTGCAGGC
This sequence comes from Pseudomonas sp. NBRC 111132, assembly GCF_001320565.1. Lineage (NCBI taxonomy): Bacteria > Pseudomonadati > Pseudomonadota > Gammaproteobacteria > Pseudomonadales > Pseudomonadaceae > Pseudomonas > Pseudomonas sp. NBRC 111132. Next base: position 6,969 of record NZ_BCBI01000030.1, on the reverse strand, counting down.
GGAGCTATGGAACACCATCGCCCAGGCCCGTGAAAAGCAGGGTGACAGCGCTGGCGCTGCGCTGGCCCGGCAAAAGGCGCGGGTCAATTCGTGATGATCGAGCAGCGCATTCTGGATATTGCCGACCACCTGCTGCTGATCGAGCGTGAACTGCAGGTGCAAGGCTGGTGGGACGACGAGCCACCAAGCGACGAGGCACTGGCCAGCACAGTACCGTTCGCCGTCGATACCCTCAGTTTCGAGCAGTGGCTGCAATGGATCTTCCTGCCACGCATGAAGATCATTATCGAGTTGGGCCACCCGCTGCCCAATGCCTCGAGCATCCTGGTCATGGCCGAAACCGTGTTTACCGACCGGCCGGAGCAAAGTCGCGAGCTACGCCGTCTGTTGGCAGCTTTTGACCAATTGATCGCTCCTTCCGCCTGATTTCTTCAGTTTTTTCGTCAAGGGCCGCAGATTGTGGCCCTTTTTTTTGGAAATCTTATTAAATCTGCTGCTGAAGCGATTTTTAGTGGTGGCAGGAATTCATCTTGGGGAAAAATTGGCAATAATTTTTCTTGACTTGTTGGCGCCGAATCACAAGAATCCAACTTCCGCTGTAGAGGGACTGCCAGAAGCAGACCCGCTAAGCAGATCATGAGGTGCACACCCGCGCCGACCTGTTACACCCCGCAACGCGTTACCTCGCGCTGGGTGGGAAATCCCCGCAACACTCTGGGGGGCTCCCAATACTTGCTCAGTCAGTGCTGACGTTTTCGCTCATGCTCTGCTTGGCAGTAAACCTATTAAGACCCGTCCACTAGGGACGGTATTCTGGCGTTTTAGAGGTGAACAACGTGGAGCTTTTATCTGGCGCTGAGATGGTCGTCCGCTTCTTGCGTGACGAAGGCGTTAAGCACATCTACGGGTACCCTGGTGGTGCTCTCCTGCATGTTTACGACGCACTGTTCAAAGAACCGGAAGTGGAACACATCCTGGTTCGTCACGAGCAGGCGGCAACCCATATGGCGGACGGCTACGCCCGCGCCACCGGCAAGGCCGGTGTGGTGCTGGTAACCTCCGGCCCAGGCGCGACCAATGCCATCACCGGCATTGCCACCGCCTACATGGACTCGATTCCGATGGTCATCCTGTCCGGCCAGGTGCCTAGCACCATGGTGGGCACCGATGCCTTCCAGGAAACCGACATGATCGGTATCTCGCGGCCGATCGTGAAGCACAGCTTCATGATCAAGAACCCGACCGAGATCCCGGAAGTTCTGAAAAAGGCTTTCTACCTGGCGCAATCCGGTCGCCCAGGTCCAGTCGTGGTCGACATTCCAAAAGATATGACCAACCCGGCTGAGAAGTTTGAATACGTCTACCCGAAAAAGGTCAAACTGCGCTCCTACAGCCCAGCGGTCCGCGGCCACTCCGGCCAGATCCGCAAGGCTGCCGAGATGCTCCTGGCTGCCAAGCGCCCGATCGTCTACTCCGGCGGCGGCGTGATCCTCGGTGGTGGCTCTGAAGCCCTGACCGAAATCGCCAAGTCGCTGAACCTGCCGGTCACCAACACCCTCATGGGGTTGGGTGGCTTCCCGGGTACTGACCGCCAGTTCCTCGGCATGCTCGGCATGCACGGTAGCTACACCGCCAACATGGCCATGCACAATGCCGACGTGATCTTCGCGGTGGGTGCTCGTTTCGACGACCGCGTGGTAAACGGCCCGGCCAAGTTCTGCCCGAATGCCAAGATCATCCATGTCGATATCGACCCAGCGTCGATTTCGAAGATGATCAAGGCCGACGTGCCAATCGTCGGCCCGGTCGACAGCGTGCTCAGCGAAATGCTCGGCATCCTCAAGGAAATCGGCGAGCAGCCCGACAAGGCGGCGCTGGATGCCTGGTGGAAGCAGATCGACGAATGGCGTGGCAATGGTGAGATGTTCCCCTATGACAAGGGCGACGGTAATGTCATCAAGCCGCAGAAAGTCATCGAGACCCTGTGCGAAGTGACCCATGGCGACGCCTTCGTCACCTCCGACGTGGGCCAGCACCAGATGTTCGCGGCGCAGTACTACCGCTTCAACAAGCCAAACCGTTGGATCAACTCCGGCGGCCTGGGCACCATGGGCTTCGGCTTCCCGGCGGCGATGGGCGTCAAGCTCAACTTCCCGGACCAGGACGTGGCCTGCGTGACTGGCGAAGGCAGCATCCAGATGAACATCCAGGAGCTGTCCACCTGCATGCAGTACGGCCTGCCGGTGAAGATCGTCAACCTGAACAACGGTGTGTTGGGCATGGTCCGCCAGTGGCAGGACATGGCTTACAACGGTCGTCACTCGCACTCGTACGTCGAGTCGTTGCCTGACTTCATCAAGCTGGCCGAGGCCTATGGCCATGTGGGCATCCGCATCACCAGCCTGAAGGACCTCAAGCCGAAGCTGGAAGAAGCGTTTGCGATGAAGGACCGCCTGGTGTTCATCGACATCGCGGTTGACCGCAGTGAGCACGTCTATCCGATGCAGATCAAGGACGGCTCGATGCGTGACATGTGGCTGAGCAAGACGGAGCGTACCTGATATGCGGCACATCATTTCCCTGCTGCTGGAAAACGAACCAGGTGCGTTGTCCCGTGTGGTCGGCCTGTTCTCCCAGCGCAACTACAACATTGAAAGCCTGACCGTGGCGCCGACCGAAGACCCGACCCTGTCGCGTCTGACGCTGACCACCGTTGGCCATGACGAAGTGATCGAACAGATCACCAAGAACCTGAACAAGCTGGTCGAAGTGGTCAAGCTTGTCGACCTGTCGGAAAGCGCCCACATCGAGCGCGAACTGATGCTGGTCAAGGTCAAGGCCACCGGTGCCCAGCGTGCCGAGATCAAGCGCACCACGGATATCTTCCGTGGCCAGATCGTCGACGTGACCGCCAGCGTGTACACCGTACAACTGAGCGGTACCAGCGACAAACTGGACAGCTTCATCCAGGCGATCGGCACTGCATCGATTCTCGAAACCGTGCGCAGCGGCGTTACCGGCATTGCCCGTGGCGACAAAGTGCTCAGCATCTAAATTCAAAAATTAGCGATGGCTCCGCAGGGGCCGAGATATAACCAGGGGTATTTTCATGAAAGTTTTCTACGATAAAGACTGCGACCTTTCCATCATCCAGGGCAAGAAAGTCGCCATCATCGGTTATGGCTCCCAGGGCCACGCTCAGGCGTGCAACCTGAAGGACTCCGGTGTAGACGTTACCGTCGGTCTGCGTAAAGGTTCGGCTACCGTTGCCAAGGCTGAAGCCCACGGCCTGAAAGTTGCTGACGTTGCTACCGCTGTCGCTGCGGCTGACCTGGTCATGATCCTGACCCCAGACGAGTTCCAGGGCGCTCTGTACAAGAACGAGATCGAGCCGAACATCAAGAAGGGCGCTACCCTGGCCTTCTCCCACGGCTTCTCAATCCACTACAACCAGGTTGTTCCGCGTGCCGACCTCGACGTGATCATGATCGCGCCGAAAGCCCCGGGCCACACCGTTCGCTCCGAGTTCGTCAAAGGCGGCGGCATCCCTGACCTGATCGCTATCTACCAGGACGCTTCGGGCAACGCCAAGAACGTCGCACTGTCCTACGCTTCGGGCGTGGGCGGCGGCCGCACCGGCATTATCGAAACCACCTTCAAGGACGAGACCGAAACCGACCTGTTCGGTGAGCAGGCTGTTCTGTGCGGCGGTACCGTCGAACTGGTCAAAGCCGGTTTCGAAACCCTGGTCGAAGCTGGCTACGCGCCAGAAATGGCCTACTTCGAGTGCCTGCACGAGCTGAAACTGATCGTAGACCTCATGTACGAAGGCGGCATCGCCAACATGAACTACTCGATCTCCAACAACGCCGAATACGGTGAGTACGTCACTGGCCCGGAAGTCATCAACGAAGAATCCCGCAAGGCCATGCGCAACGCTCTGAAGCGCATCCAGGACGGCGAGTACGCGAAGATGTTCATCTCCGAAGGTGCTACCAACTACCCATCGATGACCGCCAAGCGTCGCAACAACGCCGCTCACGGCATCGAAATCATCGGCGAGCAGCTGCGCTCGATGATGCCTTGGATCTCGGCTAACAAAATCGTCGACAAGACCAAGAACTAAGTCTTATCGAAAGATGAAAAACGCGGCTTCGGCCGCGTTTTTTCGTTCTGGCAGCCCGCTTCTGGTATAAAGCAGACCAGTGGCCTGCTGTCAGAACCTGTTTCGCGGGCCCGTGTCGAACATTTTCCATCCTGTTGCAAGGTACCCTCCATGAGCGAACGTCCCGAAGAGCCGAACAAGCCCTCCGACGCCGAAAGCCTGCTACCTGTCGATGAGCACGTTGAAGAAGGGCATGACGCCGAAGGCCGCAAGGTGCGCCACCGCGGCATCTACCTGTTGCCCAACCTGTTCACCACCGCCAACCTGTTTGCCGGCTTCTATTCCATCATCAGCTCGATGAGCGCACAGAGTGCCCTGAGTGCCGGTGACCCACGCGAGGCGAGCAAGTACTTCGCCTTTGCCGCCATCGCCATTTTCGTGGCCATGGTGCTCGATGGCCTGGACGGCCGTGTTGCGCGCATGACCAATACTCAGAGTGCCTTCGGTGCCGAGTATGACTCGCTGTCTGACATGGTCGCCTTCGGTGTGGCCCCGGCCTTGCTGGCCTTTGGTTGGGCGCTCGGTGACATGGGCAAGGTTGGCTGGATGGTCGCCTTCATCTATGTAGCCGGTGCCGCGTTGCGCCTGGCGCGCTTCAACACCCAGGTCGGTACTGCCGACAAACGCTACTTCATCGGTTTGGCCAGCCCGGCTGCCGCGGGTGTGGTGGCGGGTACCGTATGGGCGTTCAGCGACTACGGAATCCAGGGGTCCAAGCTGTCTTTCCTGGTGGCGCTGCTGGTGGCTGCTGCCGGTATGCTGATGGTCAGTAATATCAAGTACAACAGCTTCAAGGAGCTGGACCTCAAAGGGCGTGTGCCGTTCGTGGCGATTCTGGCCGTGGTGCTGGTATTTGCCGTGGTATTCAGCGACCCGCCACGCATCCTGCTGCTGATCTTCCTCGCCTACGCGGCATCGGGGCCGATCCAGTTCCTGCTGAAGGCGCGCCGGCGCAAAGCGTGAAAATCGCTTAACGCTGGAATAACCTTCCGGCTCCATAGTCTTACGGGTACATCCGTTACTCAGTGCTATGGAGCCGCCCATGCTCATCAAGCTTCCCAGGTCTTCCGAGTGCAAGGCGTCGGAGATTACCCCCGAAGGCCTCTATCTTTCCCGTCGTACCCTGCTGGGTGGCTCATTGGCCGGCTTGGCGCTGGGCGCGCTGCCGGGCGGGGTGGGGGCTGCGGAAGTTTCGCGTTATGCCGATGTGCAGGCCGGCACCGGGCCGGCCTGGTTCACTGACAAGCTTGCCGCCACGCGCTGGCAGGCGGTGACGGTGAACAATGAGGTGATCACGCCATTCAAAGACGCCACCCACTACAACAACTTTTACGAGTTCGGTCCCGACAAGGGTGACCCGGCTGCCAATGGCGACAGCCTTAAGACCGAGCCGTGGTCGATTGTGGTGGATGGTGAGGTGGGCAAGCCCGGGCGCTATGCACTGGAAGACTTCGTCAAACCTTACCAGCTTGAAGAGCGGATTTACCGTCTGCGTTGCGTAGAGGCGTGGTCGATGGTCATTCCCTGGCTGGGGTTTCCGCTCGCGCAGGTGCTCAAGCAGGTCGAGCCGACTTCCAAGGCGCGTTATGTGCGCTTTGAGACCTTGAAGGATCCCGAACACATGCCGGGGCAGCGTTCAGGGTTTGCCCTGATCGACTGGCCCTATAGAGAAGGTTTGCGTCTGGATGAAGCAATGCACCCATTGGCTATCCTGGCGGTGGGCATGTATGGACGGGAGTTGCCCAACCAGAACGGCGCGCCGCTGCGGTTGGTGGTGCCATGGAAATATGGTTTCAAGAGCATCAAGTCGATCGTGCGTATCAGCCTGGTGGCCGAGCAGCCTGGCACTACCTGGGAAGGGTTGGCGCCGGATGAATATGGTTTCTATGCCAATGTGAATCCGACTGTCGATCACCCGCGCTGGAGCCAGGCTCGCGAACGACGGTTGCCCAGCGGGTTGTTCAGCCCCAATGTGCGGGAGACGCAAATGTTCAATGGCTACGCTGATGAGGTTGCGTCGCTGTATACCGGGCTCGATCTGCGGAAGAACTATTGATGCGCTATCCCTGGTTTCGCCTGGCCATCTTCGTTGTGGGGTGCCTGTTCCCGGCATGGTGGTTATATGAGGCAGCGATGAGCCTGCTGGGGCCTGATCCCGGGAAAATCATGATGGACCGCCTTGGGCTTGGGGCGCTCACCTTCCTGCTGGTGACCTTGTGCATGACCCCGTTGCAGAAGCTGACGGGGTGGTCGGGGTGGATCGTAGTGCGTCGGCAGCTGGGGTTATGGGTGTTTGCTTATATAGTGCTGCACATCCTGGCCTACCTGTTCTTTATCCTGGGGCTGGATTGGGGGCAGTTGGCGGTGGAGCTGCGCAAGCGGCCCTACATCATTGTGGGCGCGTTGGGCTTCCTTGGGTTACTGGTGCTGGCGATTACCTCGAACCGCTATAGCCAGCGGCGGTTGGGGGCGCGGTGGAAGAAGCTGCACAGGTTGGTGTATGCGGTGCTTGGGTTGGGGTTGCTGCATTTTCTGTGGATTGTGCGCTCGGATCTGAGGGAGTGGTCGATCTACGCGCTTATTGGTGCTGTGCTGATGGTGCTGCGTATACCGGCTGTAGCGCGTGGTCTTCCCAGGGTTGCCCGTGCGCGAGGCAGGGCAGTCTGAAATATTGTTGAAATTAAAGGTTGACGGGGTTTCGAATCCCCTTATAATGCGCCCCACTTCCAGCGACATCGGAACGACAAACTCCTTGAAATTCAATGAGTTAAGTAGTTAAGGTGATGCTGGAGGGGCTACGATCA